>JABMQM010000542.1 GCA_013203195.1 Desulfobacteraceae bacterium
GTTAAGCTGATCGCATTCTCCAGCGGCGCTATTATTGCCGGTATCGGGGGGGGGATCTTAGCCCACTACCAAGAGTACATCGAGCCATTTATGTTCCACGTCATCCCCACCGTTGAACTGATCGTGTTCACAATTTTTGGCGGAATTCAGATATTCTGGGGTCCTATCTTCGGCGCCTTTGTTCTGACCTTAGTTCCGGAGTTTCTACGATTCATCCAGGAATGGCGCATGGAGCTATACGGTGCACTGCTTATTTTAATGATGATTGTCAGACCCCAGGGTATCATCAGTCTCGATTCTGTGAAGACCCTTGAAAATGCCTTTTGGCGGCTTTTTGGGAAAAACACTGCCGCGGTTCTCAGTCCGGGTCAGACGGAGGGTAAATGATTCTTGAAATAAGAGATATCACAAAATATTTCGATGGCTTTTGCGCGCTCATGAATGTGGGGCTTGAAGTTGAGGAAAATACGTTACATGCCATTATCGGTCCCAATGGCGCCGGCAAGACCACCCTCTTTTGCCTGATCAGCGGGATGTACGATGTTAGTGAAGGCCAGATCGCTTTTCGAAAAAAACCAATTAACGGATTAAGACCCCATCAGAGAGCCGAACTGGGAATTTCCAGAACCTTTCAGATCGTAAGGCTTTTCGGTCAGATGAGCGTTTTGGAAAATGTTATGTTAGGAAGTCACTGCAAGACCAGGACCGGGCTTTTAAGAACCCTTTTCAGGATTTCCCTACGGGAATTGGAGGAAGAAAAGACCACCCGTGAAAATGCCATGCGCTGGTTGGAGTTCGTGGGCATCGCCCAAAAAGCCGGCCAGATTGCCGTCAACCTTCCCCATGCCGAGCAACGGCTCGTTGAAATTGCCAGGGCACTCAGCCAGGATCCTGATTTGCTGCTTTTCGACGAACCCGCAGCCGGAATGAATCCAAAAGAGACCCTGGATCTAGGATCTCTGATCGTTAAAATCAACCAGATGGGGAAGACCGTTCTTTTAATCGAGCATAATATGGATCTGGTTATGGAAATATCCCACATGATTTCAGTGCTCAATTTCGGAGCTAAAATCGCCGAAGGGAAACCGTCCGAGATTCAGGAAAACCCTGCAGTAATTGAAGCCTATTTAGGCAGAAAAAGGTAGATGCGATGCTGTCTGTCGAAAACATCTCAGCCGGGTACGGCGGTATTCTCGCGATCAATGGGGTAAGTATTGATGTACACCCCGGCGAAGTCGTGGTTCTGATTGGTGCCAATGGTGCCGGAAAAAGCACTCTTTTGAAGACCATATCCGGCGCCTTAAAGCCCAAAGAAGGCCAAATCATCTATCAGGACCAGAAAATCGACGGCGTTAAACCCCATACGATCGTCAAAATGGGGGTGGTTCAAATTCCCGAAGGACGGGGGATACTATCCCGCATGACCGTAAAAGAAAATCTGGAAATGGGAGCCTACCTCCGTTCCGACAAAAATGGTATCGCCAAGGATCTGGATAATGTTATGGAAAAATTCCCCACATTAAAAGAACGACTGGGCCAGAATGCAGGTACGCTTTCAGGGGGCGAACAACAGATGCTGGCCATCGGCCGGGCATTGATGGCAAAATCGCAGCTGCTGCTCATGGATGAACCCTCTCTCGGGCTGGCGCCGATTTTGGTGGAATTTATCATCGAGACCATCCATGAGCTTCGTGCCAGAGACGGCTACACCATTTTGCTGGTGGAGCAAAATGCCAATCAGGCCCTGACCGTAGCGGATCGCGGCTATGTAATGGAAACCGGTCGCATTGTCCTGGAAGGCGACAGTCAGGCGTTGCGGGATAATGAAGAGGTTCAAAAAGCGTACCTGGGAAAAGCTGGCCGAAGTGCTCAGGTTCAGTAAATTTAATTCTAAATAAAATCAAGGAGGCATAATGACCGCAGATTTAAAAACAATCGTCTGCTGAAATAAAGGAGGTGATAAAACAAAATGAGGGCAGACCCCAGCGGGTCCTTTGCAGTATCACTTCAATTTAAAAGGAGGGTATCATGGTAAAACAGAGGAGTTTTTTTCCAATTGTAATTATTGCGTTTTTTCTGGTAATCGTCCTGAACCTTGCTACGTCCGCTGAAGCCGGAAAGGTTTCCGGCGATATAGTCAAAATCGGCGGTATCTATTCAGTTTCAGGGGTCTGCGCCGAGTGGGGCACGGCCGCAAAAATTTCTGCTGAAATTGCGGTAGAAGAAATCAATGCAGCCGGCGGAATCGGCGGTGTTCCAATCGAGATGGTGTGGTACGACGTTGGCTGCAAAGCACCACCTGCCATCCCGGTGATCCAAAAACTGGCCAAACAGGACAAGGTTCTTGTGGTCAACGGGCCCTGCCAGAGTTCGGTCTGTGAGGTTATCTTCCCGAAGCTTAACCGACTGAAGATGCCTATGATTTCCTTTTGCTCATCCAAACCGGGGCTGTCCGCTCTGAGTCCCTGGGCATTCAGAAACACCTTGACCAGCGATAAGCAGCTTGACCCGGCGGTGACGAAATGGAAAGAAAAATATGGTATCAAATCGGCAGTTATCCTTTACAACTCGGAAGATGCCGTTTCCACGGTCGAAGGCAAAAAAATCATGCCGGTTTTATTCAAAAAACACGGTATAGAACTCAAGAAGATGTTCGCATTTCAGACCAACACCGTTGATTTTGCGCCATTTATGACCGAGATCAAAGCGCTGAACCCGGACGGTATTGCGGTTGGTTCCTGCTACGAAGCCGGCGCCAAAATTGCAATCGAAGCCAAAAAACAGGGCATCAAAGCACCCATGCTGGGCGGCGCCTGCAACAGCACTCCCGGACTGATCGAAATTGGCGGAGGAGCTGTTGAAGGCTATTATGGTTCAACGGCAGCCTGGGTTGGTGGCAACCCCGACCCCAGAATGGTCAAGTATCTTGAGAAATTCAAAGCGCGTTCTCCGGGCGGCAAGGCGCCACCTTACGGCGGACCCCGCTCATATGACAACATTTATATCATCAAGAAGATCATGGAAGAAGAAGGGGTTACCAACAAACCCGGAGACCTGGCCAAGGATCGCGATAAAATCCGCAAGGGTTGGGAAAAGCTGAAAGATTTCGATGGCATCTCCGGCATGACAACCATGGACAAAAACGGTGACGGCGTCGGTGGCGTAA
>JABMQM010000543.1 GCA_013203195.1 Desulfobacteraceae bacterium
AACCTTTGAACCTAGAACACTAAACCTAGAACGGATCAGTTTAGATTAAGAAAATATCCCGGCTAAAAGAATACCCCGCCCATTGCAAACTCCCAGCGACCGCCCTCGCCCTCGCCTTCTTCCGGATCAAGGATGTATCCATATTCAAAACGGATAGGGCCTACGGGAGAATACCACCGGAAACCGTATCCGACGCTTTCACGCATGTTGCTCAGATCAAAATCCTCATCATTGTTATATACATTGCCGGTATCAAAAAAGGCAACTCCCCAGAGACCGGCATCCTTAACCAGAGGATGCTTCAGTTCAATATTAATCTGGATAAATTTGTCTCCCCCGACCTTGGCTTCAATACCATTCTCATTGATTTCTGTTGGGCTGATGTCCCGCCAGTCAAAACCGCGCAGGGAATTTATACCGCCCAGATAAAACCGTTCCCAATCCGGGAGAATCTTGCCGGGGTGCTCGTAGACATAACCTGTTTTGCCATGTAAAACGCCCACTAAATCCTTAAATAACGGTATAAACCATCCGGTTTCCGCCTGATACTTTGTAAAGCCGATATCGCCCCCGAGGCCTGCATATTGCACGGAGAGACTGTGCTTCGAACCATCTGTAGCATTAAACGCACTGTTCTTGGAATCATATTGCAGCCCTGTGGTTATACTGCTCTCTAAATTGGTTCCTTCGAGTTCCTTGATGGAATCTGAAGCATCACGTGTGATATTTTGAATGTCCGCATCCTGGTATTTATAACTAACACTGGCGCGGGTATAGTCAAAAACCGGATAACTAGACCACACATTAAAGCCGAAGCTGTTCTTGTCGTACGTATCATAATCCCTGTCCTGTTTGAAAATCCTAAAACCGGCTGACAAAGGAATGTCAAATAACCACGGTTCGGTAAAACTCAGGTTATACGATGTTGTCCTCCCGCCTAGCTCGGCCGCCACCCCCAGGGTTTGGCCCCGTCCGAAAAGATTTCTCTGTGTAGTCGAAACCATCAAAAAAGCATTCTCAACGCTGCTGTAGCCGCCGCCGAAGGTGAAGGCACCTGTGGGTTTTTCAGCAACGTCGATCTTTAAGACCATCTTGTCGTCGCTGCTTCCCTGCAACGTGTTAATCTTGACGTCTTCGAAGTAATCCAGACGGTACAGATTGCGTACGCCGCGTTTTAATCCTTTTCCGCTGTACAGCTCCTGTTCAAAAACCATAAGCTCTCTACGGATGACCTTGTCTCTTGTCTTGGTGTTTCCGCTGATAACGATGGTTTCAAAATAGACCTGTTTATTCTTTTTAACATCATAGGTGATATTGACGATTAACTTTTCGGCATCTTGTTGAATACGTGGTGCTATTTCGGCGTAGGCATAACCTTCGTCAGCGTAAAAATCGGTCAATGAAAGCACATCGTTACGGACGACGTCTCGGTTGAAAAACGTTTCTTTAGTAATTTTCAGTCTTTCCAGCAATTCCTGTTTGGGAAAAATCAGGTCACCGGCAATATCGATATTTCCGACCTCAAATCGCTGTCCTTCAACAATTTTAATTGTGATATATATCCAATTTTCTTTAAATTCAATATTCGGTTCCCCTACTTTGGCCTGTATATAACCCCTGTTGTGATAAAAAGCCGCAAGCTTGGCAATGTCCTGGTTTAGATTGTCCATGTTCAGATCGCCGGACGACGTTATCCATGAAAAGAAGCCTTTTTCTGACGTTTCCATCATTTTTGTTAATTTTTTGTCTTTATAAGCGGTATTGCCTTCAAAAATAATTCTTTTTATTCGAACCTTTGCTCCTTCCGCGACAACGAATTCGATAACTGCCTGATTGTTTTCAAGGTACTCAATATTATAAGTAACTTTGACGTTGTGATATTTTTTTTCCTTGTAAAGATCTTCTATTTGCTTAACACTGTCACGGATGGTGTTGATGTTCAGTATTGAGCCCGTTCTGATGGCTAACACTTCTTGTATATCTTCATCGTCGATATGCCTGTTGCCCTCCAGGCGAACTTTCCGGACGTTCGGTTTCTCCTTTATCCTGAAGGTGATGATCTTGCCGTCAGTTCCGTCCTCAGCCTCAATGCGAATATCATCAAAATACCCCATGCAATATACGGCCTTTAAATCATCCGAAAGG
>JABMQM010000544.1 GCA_013203195.1 Desulfobacteraceae bacterium
AATAGTGATATCGGGCGTAGACGCTATGGTTCGGAGCGAAGGGTGTTAGCTGACCCCTACTACACAGGCCTTGAAAAACGGATCGCCAGAGATCGAAGAAAGAGAATACGACAAAGAAACCTGCAACGATTTCTGGCTAAGGACCTTACTTTTGGGAAACTGCAGTCGGAATCCGATGAAGAAATTGGACAACTTTTGGATATAAGCAGGTCAGGGCTTGCACTTCGTTGTTTTGCAAATGGAAAAGAAACACAAGCTTATTCCGAACTAGATATATTTCTGTCCGGTGGCAATTTCACTATTGGCGGAATCCCTATCAAGACTGTTTCAGATACTGAACTGGCTAACAGGTCACCATTTAGCACGGTTATCTTTAAGCGCTATGGCGTGCAGTTTGAGAATTTAACGCGCGAGCAAAAAGCCGGGTTGGATTATTTTCTTATTAATCATACTTCAGGTAAGGCTTAAATTTTGAGGCCTATGAACGTAACCACTACAAAAGCTTTGGTGCCAACGCAAAATTTCGTTCCTTTGCATGAAAGTGCCAAGAAAGTTGCGGTTTGCCTCGACCTTTATCCCCGGCGATATCGAAATCAAATTATATTTGCAATGCGTGCAGCAGATGAGTTAGATGGTAAATATGGGAATAACGGGAGAAAATTGGTAAACCCGAAACTCGCCGAATTTGTAGATATTTATATTTAAATAAAAGCGTAACACGATTTTATTTTAGCAAGATTTTTGCCAGAATGATTCCAAGGATCAGCCAGACGGGAACGGAAATAATTAGGGCCAGGGTCAGACCGCGGAAAATACCGAGTTGTTTAAAGAGAGTGTGCTTTTCCAGGGCCCGGCGGATAATTAGTTCCAGAGCCTCAAGATTGATCGGTTTGGGGATGAAATCGTAAGCCCCTTTTTTAACGGCGATAATTGACGACTCAATGGTTCCGTAGCCGGTAATGATCAGCACTACGGCCCGGCTGTCCACGGCCTTGATAGCCTCTAAAACCTCCATGCCGTCCATGCCCGGCAACTTCAAGTCCAGGATCACAAGCTGAAAATCACCCTGTTCAAACTGTGTCAGGCCCTCACGGCCGCCATAGGCTGCCGTGGCCTGATAGCCCAGTTTAACCAAAAATTCCACCAGCATGTTCGCCAACTGTTGGTCGTCATCAATTACTAAAATCCGTACAGTTTTATCAGTTTTCAGCACCATTACATGCCTCCTTTACCATGCTGCGATCTTCGGCAGGACTGATCCTTGCCACGAAGCAATGCCGGTTTGCATCAGTTATATCCATTTTATATTATGGGAGAGATAGTTCAAGAAGAAAATTTGCCTTACGCCAAAAGTTCCATTGTCCTCTCGTCCGGATAACGCCTAATCGAGTTTTGGCTCGATTAGGGTTCTATATATATCCTTTTTGTCCTAACAACAGCAGGACCTCCTGGGCGGCCTCATCGGGCGTCAGAGCGGTAGTGTCGATTCGCAATTCAGGAGATTTCGGTATTTCATAAGGATCATCCACACCGGTAAAACCTTTGATAAGCCCGGCCCGGGCTTTGGCGTACATCCCTTTGCGGTCTCTTTTTTCGCAAACCTCTATTGGGGTTGAGACGTGAAGTTCGAAAAACCCGCCGTAGTTTTCAATGGTTTTCCGAATTTCCGCTCGGGTTTCATTGTAGGGCGCAATGGGAGCACAGATGGCAATGCCGCGGTTTTTGGTGATTTCACCGGCCACAAATCCGATACGGCGCACGTTGACATCCCGATGCTCCTTGGAGAAATTCAACAGGTTTGAAAGATGCCGCCGTACGATGTCACCGTCCAGCAGAGTGACCGGGCGGTCCCCTATCTCCAGAAAGCGCGCATATAGAACTTTGGCAATAGTCGACTTTCCGGCTCCTGAAAGGCCGGTCAAAAAAATAGTGAAGCCCTGTTGGCGCGGGGATGGATATGCTTTGCGAAGCTCCGCTATCACTTCAGGGAAAGTGGCCCACTCCGGTATCCGCCGTCCGGCCCTAATCCTGTCCCGGATATGGGAACTTGAAAAAGAAATCGTCTGGGTCCCTTCGGGAACCTGGTTCGCGGGACGGTACTCATCTTCAAACGGCAAATAAACCAGCTCTTCGAAAGGGACAACGGTCACGCCGATTTCTTGACTGTATTCTTCGGCAAGTTCACGGGCCGCATGGCTTTCATAAAAAGGCTTGCCGGAAGTATCAGATCCCGGGCTGGCGTGGTCGCGCCCTACAATGAGATGGGTGCATCCGTAATTTTTTGCAATTATCATATGCAATAGTGCATCCCGGGGGCCGGCCAGACGCATGGAAAGCGGTAACAAATTCAGTACAAAAGAATCCGGCGGGTAGTGGCGGGTTACTGCACGATAGCATCTTACACGCGTATAGTGGTCGAAATCGCCGGGTTTTGTCATACCCGTAATCGGAAGCAGCAGCAGATTCGTTTTGGCCTGCCGCATAGCCCTGATGGTCATTTCAAACTGCAGTCGCTGGATAGGGTTGCGGGTCTGAAATCCTACGACCCTCTGCCATCCGAGTTTGTTATAGATGCTGCGGACCTCCTGGGGAGACATGCGCAGCTGTTTAAAGTCAAAGTGAAGTGGTTGACTCAATACTTCCAGTTTGCCGCCGACATAATGGTATCCTTCGTTATTAAACAGATAATTAACTCCCTGGTGAGCCCGATCGGTAGTCCCGTAGACCCGGGATGCCTCTTTGCGGTGATCCAGCGGCCAGATGTCTTCAATATGCATGATTCCCAGCAAAAATCCTTCAGGATCTCTTAAAGTGACCGACTGGCCGACATCAAGGGTCCTGGCCTGGATATCGGGGAGGCTGAGGCAAACCGGTAGAGGCCAGAAAATTCCACTTTGCAACTGCATGCGGTCCAGAACCGATTCATAATCAGAGCGGGTCATGAACCCATCGAGCGGAGAAAAGGCTCCGGTTGCAAGCAGCTCGAAATCACACAACTGACGATCGTTTAAAGTAATATCCGGCAGGTTCAGGGCAATATCTTTCAGCAAAACGCTGCGCTCCTGATCCACCAGCAAATCCACCAGCGAACCGCCGTGGGGCTCAACCAATGACGCCTTATTCATGTTAAACTCCTCCAATAACCATTGAATTAATAGTGTTCTATAGATAATAACCGTTCTTCTCTCGATTAGTTGATGCCAGGGGTCCAGGATTCAGCCGTCTTCGCTAAAGCTACGCCGTGCCAAGAGGGGTCGAGAGCTTTCCTTCAACGATTTAATAGTGCTTTGAGCATTCCCTCTAAGAGTATCTCTAATTTGCAGCTATTATACCAGTATTATACCAGAATGAATACTATCAAAATACGATAACGGGGTAAACTTGACATTTGCCGCCTCCGGGGAGTACAATTTATTGAATTCATGATAACCAATAAAACGAATTGAACGCTTATTATTAGGAAAGAGGTGCGCAATGACAGTAAAAATTACCTGGTACGGTCACGCCTGTTTTTTGATAGAAACCGCAAAGGCCAAACTGCTGTTGGACCCTTTTATCAGCGGCAATCCCCTCTCTCCGGTTCAAGCCGATCAAGTTGCACCTGATTATATCCTGGTTTCACACGGCCACGGCGATCATCTGGGTGACTGCGTTGAAATTGCCAAACGAACCGGAGCAACCGTTGTTTCAAATTATGAAATTCACAACTGGCTGGTGGGGCAGGGGATTGATAACGCTCATCCGATGCATATCGGCGGCGGTTTTGATTTCCCATGGGGGCGGGTAAAACTGACCATGGCCCAGCATGGATCAGCCCTGCCGGATGGTACTTACGGCGGAAATCCCTGCGGGTTTTTGCTCTATCTTGAAACAAAAAAGATCTATCACGCCTGTGATACCGGACTGTTTTACGACATGAAGCTAATCGGCGAAGAGGGCATCGACCTGGCAATTTTACCCATCGGCGACAATTTTACCATGGGACCCGACGATGCCCTGCGGGCGGTCAAACTGATCGAACCGGCGCAGGTGGTGCCCATGCATTACAATACGTTTGATATGATCAAGCAGGATGCGCCGGCCTGGGCCTTAAGAGTGGAGCAGGAAACTTCCGCTCAAGTGACTGTTATGAATCCGGGCGATCAGATAGAGTTATGACGAATTCGTAAATACAGAGATTTTTTTTGTCTCTCGCAGAGCTCGCAGAGGGCACAGAGATTTAGTTTGCTTTTTTTCCTTTCCGCTGAGCC
>JABMQM010000545.1 GCA_013203195.1 Desulfobacteraceae bacterium
CATACCGATAAGTGTTAAATTAGATTTCATATACCGTAATACGTTCCGGATAAAAATATTTGTTTCCGAGCAAGGTAAAAAATTAAAATTTAGCACCGTTACCCAAAATCAGTCAAGAGCTACATGACAGCATCGAACAGCCGGCCCGGTGACGGGCCCAATCAGGGCGTTTTTTAGCAAAGTCTTCCTTGTCGTGTTGTTCGTCGTAAGGGTGGCGCAGTAACTCCAGCAATTCGTCGACCAGCGAAAAATCACCTTGTTCAGCCTTGTCGATGGCCAGTTGGGCCAGGTAGTTTCGCAGCACGTATTTGGGGTTAACAGCGTTCATGCGCCGGCGTCGTGTCTTGCCAGATGTATTGTCCTTGCATACGCGTCTCATATAACTACGCAGCCAATAGCCTATGCGCGTTCGATACTCGCGTGTTAGCTGTTCAGGTACATAATAAGCCTCCATCAGCGGGGTCATGAGTGTTTCGTCACTGATATCGTTTAAGGATTCGACATTTACATCAAGCACGGCAAGCCGGCGAAAAAAGATCGTCATATCCGTCTCGACCAGTGGCAAGATGGCGTGCAGTTCGGTGAATAACGCATCATCAGTGTCGGGCTCGAAGGTATTTAGGCCCAGTTTTTGGACCATCATTGTTTGCCAACCCTGCTGAAAGCTTTGCGTATAAACGTCCAGTGCTTGTTGCAGTGGCTCAACTTGTTCGATTAACGGATAGATGGCATTGGCCAGTTGAACGAGGTTCCAATGGGCAATTTGCGGCTGATTACCAAAACAATAGCGGCGGCCGCCGGCGTCAGTGGTGTTAGGGGTCCAGTTGGGATCGTAATCTTCCAGCCAGCCGTAGGGGCCGTAATCAATAGTGAGGCCAAGAATGGACATATTGTCCGTGTTCATCACGCCATGGACAAAACCGACGCGCATCCAATGCACGATCATGTCAGCGGTTGTGCGGCACACTTCCTGGAACCACTCAAGATAGACCTTTTGCGACGGCGCGCCCAAATGGGGGAAGTCGGTGCGGATGGTGTAATCCGCCAGTTGCTTCAATACCTCGGTTTCACCCCGTGAGGCGAATATCTGAAAACTGCCAAAACGTGTGAATGACGGCGCTACGCGACAGACAACCGCACCCGGTTCCAGTTTGGGGTGGCCGTCATAAAACATGTCCCGCTCGACCTGTTCGCCGGTTAATGCCAGGCTTAAGGCCCGTGTTGTGGGCACGCCCAGATGAAACATGGCCTCGCTGCACAAAAACTCGCGCACTGATGAGCGCAACACTGCCAAACCGTCTGCTGTGCGTGCGTATGGCGTGGGGCCTGCGCCTTTGAGTTGCAGGGCCCAGCGTTCTGAACGCTGATTAATAATTTCGCCCAGGTTAATGGCGCGGCCGTCACCAAGCTGCCCGGCCCAATTGCCGAACTGATGGCCGCCGTAACAAGTGGCGTAGGGCTCCATACCCGCCGGCAGATGATTACCGACGAACGCTTGGAGAAAATCGTCGGATTCACAGGTTTCAATTGAAAGGTCCAGCAGTGCCGCCGTTTCACGGGAATAGGCAACCAGCTGCGGCGCAGCGACCTTGGCCGGATGTACGAATGAGTAACACGCCTTTATCACCTGGCGACGCTGGTTGGTGGTTGCGGGATCAGCGGGTAGCTCACGGGTAAAGCGATTGTCAAACGTCAATGACTCCAGCGTACCGCTGCCGTCCAATTCTTTTGCCGAAAGGCCGATAATAGCGTTTTGTATGGTATCGATGTCGCATTTTTCAGGTTCATGCGCACCGTCGGCAAAACAGTTTTGATGTTTTTGAAGATTTATATTCAGGACCATGATGTCGTCCTTTTTTTAAACAAGGTGCTTTTGCGTGTAAATGACAGGGTACCCGATCCTCAGGGTTTCTATCCGCAGCAGTTATTTGCCCCCCGCCTTGAGTTACTGTAAGCATCATTTTAATCCGCGCAACGGATCGTTTTAGCAGAGGGGAGGTTCATTTATAATGAAAGATTAGGATGGGGCCTGATAGGTGGCGAATGTAGACAACTTTATGCGGTCTTTATATGTCCGCAGGTGGGAAAAATTATCGATGTATTGCTCCAGCACGTTTAGAGTCCTGTTTTAGCAGCACTACTAAAGGGGTTTGAACTGCACAGCGAGCGCATTCCCCGTAGCTTGATGAAGCGTAGTGGAAATCCTGCTTATCAGGGCTGCGGGGTTAGCGAGCGAATCAAAAAATTGATAGAATTCCTTACAGTCGAAGATTCCCTGCGACAAGCTTGATGGAGCGTAGCGGAAATCCCGCCAGCGGGGCTGCGGGGTTAGCGAGCGAATCAAAAAATTGATAGAATGCCTTACAGTCTAAGATTCCCTGCAAGCTTGTTGGAGCGGAGCGGAAATCCCGCTCAGCGGGGCTGCAGGGTTCTTTAATCCTATAATATATGATAGGTGAAAAGATGGAAAAAAAATTTGATGGAAAAAAGAATGTGAAATTAGGCACTTCAAAGCATCCTGCTGTTGTTAATGTAAAAACAAAAAAAAGAATGCAGGAAGTCGCAAAGATTTTCGAAAAAAACGGCTGGAAACATACAATTGAAGTAGCACGGGACAAGCCGGAAGATATTACCGATTTAGAAATATTATTGAATTGGCCGCAACCAAGAGAAGCCGAGAAGAAAGTCAGACGCAACGATCCCTGCGCGTGTGGAAGCGGAAATAAGTATAAAAAATGCTGTGGTAAATAAGGACATTTTAGATATTGCAAGAATAGTCCGCGCATAACCACCTGCTTAACACCAGCGATTTTTTTTTGTAAAAACGACTTATTCTACAGCTGCGTTATACGCGATTAAAAAATGCTTTTAAACGATTTTTTCTCCTAAAATCGCCCGAACTCTCCCTTCCACGTTCGGCCCCTCCAAAAAAGAAAAAAGTTTGCAGTCGCAAGCATGACAATTTATAAT
This sequence comes from Desulfobacteraceae bacterium, assembly GCA_013203195.1. Taxonomy (GTDB): domain Bacteria; phylum Desulfobacterota; class Desulfobacteria; order Desulfobacterales; family UBA11574; genus Desulfatibia_A. The sequence continues at coordinate 2,971 of JABMQM010000545.1, forward strand.
TATAAAAGGCAGATGAGATGACAAATTCAGCGTATAAATATGTACATGGTTATTCAGAAAGAGAAATTGAAAGGCTTGTTGATCAGGCGACAACATTAACGGACCTTTTACACAATGACACGAAATATCCGGCGGGTGCGTCAGTATTGGAGGCTGGATGCGGAGTGGGGGCCCAAACAGTCACATTGGTAAAAAATAGTCCCGCAGCACGCTTTACTTGTATAGACATATCTAAGGAGTCTCTTCAGGCTGCAAAAATGAGTTTGGATGCAACCGGACACCAGAATGCCACTTTCAAACAGGCTGATATATTCAACCTGCCTTTTCCAGATAATAGCTTTGACCACATTTTTGTTTGTTTTGTACTTGAACATTTAAAAAATCCGGTAGAAGCATTGCTTAAACTCAAAGCAAAACTAAAACATGGTGGCTCAATCATCGTGATCGAAGGAGACCACGGTTCAACATACTTTCATCCGGACAGCAGAAAAGCCTGGCAGACAATAAAATGCCTGATTGACCTTCAAGCGCAGATAGGCGGCAATTCTCTCATTGGAAGACAATTGTTTCCTCTTTTAACTCAAGCAGGTTTCGTTGATCCGTCAATTTCTCCAAGGATGGTTTACGTTGACTCAAGCAGACCGGAATATGTTGAAGGTTTTACGAAAAACACCTTCATTGCCATGGTCGAGGGAGTTAGAGATCAGGCAATTGATACTGGGATTATTAACGAAACTACATGGGAACAGGGGATAAAGGACTTATATAGGGCAACAGAAAAAGACGGTACCTTTTGTTATACATTTTTTAAAGGTGTTGCATATAAATAGCAACCGCTCAGCCAGCAAACAGGACAAAGGGTGTTTTTTTTTGTTTGACCATTTGCTGCAAAATGATAAATTCGATATTATCTGTAATTAAGCATGGCGGTGCAAATACGTTCCTTTAACACAGACGTTTATTAATGGAGGTTGCAATGGAACTCAAAACAGTCAAAATTGAAAATCCGGATAACCTGAACATGATTTTAGGCCATACTCATTTCATTAAAAGCGTCGAAGATATCCATGAAGCCGTGGTGTCAACGGTTCCCATGGCAAAATTCGGACTGGCCTTTTGCGAAGCCTCTGATGTGTGCCTGATACGACATTCCGGTACGGACAGCGAGCTGGTTAAATTGGCCCAAAAGAACGCCTATGCCCTTGCAGCCGGCCACTGTTTCATCCTTTTTATGAAAGATATGTTTCCCATCAATGTTTTGAATACCATCCAGAATGTTCCGGAAGTTTGCAATATTTTTTGTGCAACGGCAAATCCGGTGGAAGTAGTTATTGCCCAAACCGAGCAGGGACGGGGCATATTAGGCGTCATCGACGGTTTTGCCTCCAAAGGGTTTGAAACCGATACGGATATTCAGAAACGCAAGGATTTCCTCAGGGCAATCGGTTATAAGCTTTAATCTAAACAATGCATGAAAATTTTTGAAAATACTCCGCTCGACACCAAAGCCATTGCCGATCTGATCACCACCAAGGGCGATTTGCACCTGGTATGGCCCCAGGCTAAATATCCCTTTGATCATAATCAGTGGAAAAAGGTACTTGATCCCGCCGAAGGTAATAAATCATTTTTTTTCTATGCAGATAACCGCTGTATCGGCCATGCCGCCCTGCGGACAACCGACAATCCATGCGTCTATGCAGTCAGTTTTTTGTATCTTATACCTGCAGAACGCAGCAAAGGCTTGGGCCAAAAAATAATTGGCATGTTAGAACAGTATGCGCATAAAAACCTCTCGGCATCCAGGCTTGTTCTGGTAGCGCGAACTTACAACCCCAAAGCTATCGAATGTTACCTTAAAAGCGGCTTCCGGGAAGAGAGCCGCGAAGGTACGTTGATCAGAATGTCCAAAGTTTTGTGGCAAAGCACCACCCTAATTGAGCGTAAACAAAACCGAGAACGACAATGCCTCTTGAAATTATCGAAAAAAGGCTGCAAAAACTAGCAGATAAGAAAACAGCCGAAACTCTGCAAAAATTTTTTAAAACAGGCCCGGGTGAATATGGCGAAGGGAACGCAAATAAGAAAAAAGGAATCTATGAACTGTATTTGAAAAACAGTCGCCATGTGAACAGCTGGGATCTTGTGGACGGGTCTGCCGCACATATCGTCGGCACCTTTTTAATGGACAAAAGCAAGGCTCCGCTTTGCCGCCTGGCCGCATCCAAGAACTTGTGGCAGCGTCGCATTGCAATAATTGCAACGTTCCATTTTATCAAAAACGGTCAGTTTTCCGAAACCCTTAAAATTTCTAAACTCCTGTTAACGGATAAGGAAGACTTGATTCACAAAGCAGTTGGATGGATGCTCCGTGAGGTAGGCAAACGCGACATGCTCACCTCAGAAGCATTCCTGAAGGAACATTACCGCGTGATGCCCCGGACTATGTTGCGATATGCCATTGAAAAATTTCCAGAACCGCATAGACAGAAATATTTGAAAGGGGAAATTTAAATTTTAATTCCCCGCTGCTTGTTGGAGCGTAGCGGAAATCCCGCCTATTCGGGGCAGCGCAGGATGAATTCAAATGAAAGATGAAATCCTTTTTAAGGAGAAAGTTTAGCCCTCCGGAGGCAGATAAACCTTTCGCTTATCAGATCCCGCAAGCGTGCTTGCGGGAGTTTCATAAAATCGTAAAACGATTTTATTCCGGGATTCGCTGCTGCAGCTCCATTTAACTGCTTAATACGTCAAATAATTTTTGACTTTATACATACCATGTTTTAAAGTGACCGATATACAAAATTATTTGTCGCATAATTTGAGATCACAAGGAGTATGAGGCATGTCTGATGAACTGGATGTTATAATTGTGGATGACGATCCAAGTATTTGTGAAGTGCTCTCTGGTATAATCAAGAAGTTTTATACATGGGGCAATGTAATCAGCTTTACAGATGTTGATGAGGCCATATCTTACTGTCTCAGCCTTGAGGTCGGCGTTGGCATTTTTGTAATTGATGTATTTTTAGGCGGGAAAAGCGGATTTTGTTTTCTGGATTCCATAAAAGATAAATTTCCGGCAGCCCATGAAGACTCGGTTGTCATCACCGGAAGCGCCAGCGATGATATCGTTAATATGTGTATATCCTCAGATGTCAACTATTTATTGGAAAAACCGATAAGACCTTATGCCTTGCAGCTTGCTGTCAGAGCCATTGTGACGAAATACTTAACATTTGCCAGAAGGCTTCTGCGGGATCCGGCTTTTGCCGCCAATGTAACAAAATTTTAAGAAGGTTTCGGATGGTAAAGAATATCGGATTTGTTTCCACACGCTTTGCAGGAACTGACGGCGTTACATTAGAATCGAGTAAATGGGCGGAAGTTCTTGAACAAAAGGGACACCAATACACTTACCATTCCCATGCACGTCCCTTTAGGGTTATCCTTGACGGAAATCATAGCTGAAACTCAAATACCCACTGTTGCCCACCATCATGATTTTTACTGGGAAAGGGTGCGTTATTCAATCAATGCTGTTAATGATTACCTCGGCATGGCCTTCCCGCCCAACCTGTCGAACATCGAACATGTGGTCATAAATTCAGCTGCCCGAGAAGAGCTGGCTCATCGTAAGGGGATTTCGTCGATCGTCATCCCCAATGTATTGGACTTTGAAAATCCACCCCAAGCGGACGTAAAACATACCAAAGACTTCAGACAATCCATCGGTTTAAAGCCCGATGACATAATAATCCTGCAACCGACCCGCATTGTGAGAAGGAAAGGGATTGAGTATGCCATTGAACTGATCAATGCACTGCAAGATCCCCGCTATAAACTGGTAATATCTCATGAAGCAGGCGACGAAGGTTTTGAATATCCGGAATGGATTCAGGAGTACGCCCGGCAACACGCTGTGGACCTTCGGCTGGTCCAGACCAGAATTTCAGACCCTTGGGCAAATCATACCAATAATAAAGATCATTATTCGCTCTGGGATATTTACCCTCATGCTGATTTTATTACATATCCAAGTCTTATCGAGTGATTTGGCAATGCTTTTCTCGAGGCTGTCTTCTTTAAAAAGCCGATTCTGATCAATCGTTACGAAACGTTTGTACGCGATATCGAACCCCATGGCTTTGATCTGGCGGTCATGGACGGATTTCTCACCAAAAAAACAGTTCAAACCGTTCGAGAAGTTATAGAATCACCCGCGAGAAGGGAACAAATGGTAACTACGAACTACGAAATCGCTTCACGCCACTATTCTTTTGCAGTCCTCAGGAAACATCTGAGTTCCATTATGGTGAATTTTTTTGGGGAACATGTGCCGGCCCACATGCACAAGGTTGTCAGTTTTTTGGCAAAACAACTCTCCCACGACAAGCAAAGACCTTAGAATTGATATAAAAAAAGCCCTTGGCAGAGTAATTCCAAGGGCTTTAGAAAGGAGAATGTCATTCAGAAGGTCAAATTCCACCTTCATGTCTTACATAAAATGCCACAATGTAATATGTCAAGTGATTTTATGAGATAACCCAAAAGATGTGTTTTCGCTTATAACATCCTGCAACTAATTAGAAAGTTTATAGTTTGAAGCACTCAACACAGCAACACGTTCCCTTGTGAATCTCTTTTTACATGGGTTATGCCCGGATGCCTTCTTTCAAATTCTTTGTATACAGCTTCCTTACCTTTAATTTTTTCGAACAATATGTCTCTATCAACTATTAAGTGCTTAAGTTCCAGCGCCCTTTTTACGGCGGCCTTGATATTTTCTATGCTACAGGGTTTTGCAAAAAATTTGTAAACACCCGCTTCGTTGATGGCATCCATTGCCGTATCGACCTTAGCATAACCTGTCAGCATGATTGTTATTATATCGGGATACTCTAACTTTATCTTCTTTAATAAAGATAACCCGTCCATACTTGACATTTGCTGATCGCTAATAACCAGGTTCACCTCATCGGTTTTTAATTTTTCCAGAGCTTCTTCGCCGCTTTTTGCAGTAAGAATGGTATGGTCTTTATTCATAAGTGCACTGGTCATTAGTTCAAGAATATCTTCGTCATCATCAACAACCAGTATGTTATATTTACTCATTAGCTTGTCCCCCCTAAGGCATCGACAACCATCTGTTATTTCTCTTAATATCTATCAACGAAAGCGCGATATGTTTTTATGATCACTATAGCCTTCCGCTTTTAATAGTATATCGGCCAAAAACCGGATTCCTTTAATAACTATTTTAAGTGGCATGTTCTCGAAGGGAATTCTGCGTTGTTTATAGAAAATCGCCCGAAAAAGGGCTATGGCTGGACAAGCAAGGGTTTGCGGTCCCCGCAAAGCGGGACAGGAAGGTATACGCCTATGCTTTATTGGCACGCATTCCGCGCCCAAACGATCTTTGAGCGTCAGCTTTTCTTAGCTGGTGACCACGCGGTTTTACAGCCGCGGCCGCCCTGAAGATGCCCACGAGTATCTCAATTGAAGCCCATCGTTGAGAAAACCAAGCTAAAAGAGCAGTTCAACCTTAGCCCATATAAAGCTTCAATAATATATTAACCACAACCAGGGCAAACAGGGACGGGAGGATCATGGCCCGGATTCTCATGGAAGGATTTTTCACGAGTTTTTTAAGCCCGAGATAACCTCTGCTCAGGCCAAAATAGAGCCCGGCCAACAAAATACCGCCCTGGATCAAGGGAATCCATTCCGGATAAAGAGGGTTGAAGGGATAATCGGCGGTGCCAAAAAGGTTCCATCCCAGCCCCAAAGGATCGGATATCACCGAGAGAATATAATTATAGTTGATCATGACCGCCGGCAGACTAAAGGCGATCCAGGCAAAAATGCCGACCGGAATCAGGGTGTATACAAGCTTCAGCGTAACGGTACGATCGTCTGCCGGCCTTCCGGCCAGACGGTTGGCCCCTTTGGCAGTAAGCGCAAAGAGGCCGGGGAATATTAGCAGTGCAAGGGTCCAGATTGAGGCCAGATATATCAGAAAAGGGATAATCTGTCCGCTTTCGGTCACATTGGCCGCATCTTTGATGAAACCCCAGGGTCCCAGCATGGTAATGCTGAAGGCAATGGCCACCACCAGCATGATAATTACGTTGAACATCTCGTCATAGCCGCGCAGCGTTCGGTCCGAGCCAAAGGGTCTGAAGAAAACCCCCACATTATCCTTGGGGCAACTCTTGATGCACTCTGTACACAGCCCGCAGTAATTGTTTCGACTCATCTTGCCGATGTACTGATTCCAGGGGCAGGCCCAGCCGCCGGGTCCGCCGGCAAAGCAGGATTTTTCCCGGTGCTTTTTGCAGATGTCCGGGTCTATGACACGCACTGCGGTCATGGATGCCATGGAATAGGTGCCTAAAAATCCGCCTACGGGGCACAGATAAAGACAAAAGACACGCTGCCGGAAAATAAGAGCAAGAACAAGGGTTAGGCCTAAAATAATCAGGAAAATGATCGCCGTGGCAATGGGGCGTGTGATCAGGATCATTCCAAATGAAATCAGGACCAGAAAGAGAACATTTTGAAGCCACATATTATCCATCTTTTTGGGCCAGTCCTTTTGAAGTCCGGTAAACCGGTGATGCAGGCGCTTAAACGGCTTTTGAAAGTACTTAACGGTCGTCAGGCGTTTGCGGCTGAGCCACTCGGCCGGTGCCGGCAGCGGACAAACCATGCACCAGATCCTGCCGCCCAGGGGAACTATAATGGCCTTTAAGACAAACCACCAGAGAATCCACACAAAGATGATGGCGACATTGCGGTTCCCCACCGGGCTGCCCCACAGACTGCTGAGTATAAACAGATAAAAGACGATAACATTTGGTAATATAATTAAAAATTGAAAGTTGCGATGTTTAACCAGCCGTTTCAGACCCGGCAGGCGATCCAGAATGTTAATGCGTTTGAAACCGGAAAAACGGGTTGGAGAATCGAACCGTATCAAAAATAACACACAAAATACTACCCATATGGATAATGAGACCAAGAGATGATACGAGGTATTTGGTCTTACGATCAATTCACCGGTCATAAAGGGATGGAGATTTCCGCAGGTTTGGGTACACCGGTAGGTGAACTTACCCGGTCTGCCGGCCACAAATTTGGTAGAGGAAACCCTGTCCCAGCCGACTATAGGTTTGCCTTCATGATCCTGCCAGGTATATTTGCGGAATGTCACCCCCTGTTTGTTAATAAGTTCAAGCGGGTATCCATCCAGAAAAAAACCGTGGGGAACATCAGCCGAAGCCATGCTTAATGCAATTGTATCACCTTTATTGACGACAATCCTTGCGGGGGAGTAGCCGTATTTTCTGGCTTCCAATAAGATTTTATGTGTGCGGGGCGTTATTGGCAAAAAGGCCAGGGAAAGGGGAACCAGCACTGCCAACTCAAAGGTCAATAATATAACAAGCCATGTTTTTTTTCTACTCATACGTTTTTGTACAGCGCAGTGAGGATTTGTCTGTATTCGTAGAACCGGTACTATCTATCTTTAACCACCAATGTACCTTTCATGTTCTGATGAATGCCGCCGCAGAAAACATTGCACGCAAAGACAAAAGTGCCGACCTTATCCGCCTTAAAGGATACAAATGCGGTTTTTCCCGGCTTAATTTGATCGGTTAGATAAATCCCGAAGGCCTTTAGGCTGAATCCGTGAGCCACATCACTGCTCCTTAGTTTAATGACAACCAGATCGCCTTTGGAAACCTCTATCAACGGCTTTTGAAAAGACCTCTGCCTTTTCTCGAAAGAGAGAATATCATGCGCCTGAACTTCACCCAGCAGCCAGCCGCTTTGGGCACTGCCGGTGAGGGTAAATTCTCTGGCGCCCAAAGTTGTTTTATGGGGCCATAAATAACGGTCATAGGCCAGGATTCCAAGCGGCAATCCCACGATAATTGAAATTAATAAAATGAGAAAAATAAATTCCGATTTTTTTTCACTGATCTCCATGAATTACCTTTATCCAGTATCAAACATCTGGATCCAGCATCGCTTTGGCCTGAAACGTTGCAAAATGTTAAACATCAACTCGTCGTTGTAAGGCTAAGTTTTGCTGTAATATAAACCATTCTCAAAGCCAATGCATTGACTTAAGTCAAGATGAATGTTTTTTGTTGAACTCAAAAAAAAGAAAGCTCAAAGCAAAGCTTTGAGCTTTCTACAATTAGCTTGCGGTAAAAAGCGAAACGATCCGGGTCCTCAAGCAGACTCTCGAATCCGCCGCCGGACTTATTCTGCAAAGATCTCCGCTAGTGAAGGGTTACATATGGGCTGTAAATCAATCCGTTTATCAGCAGATAGAGGCCAAATCCCAAAGCGCCGTAACCGAAAACAAAATAAACCACTCTGAACCACAATGCGGGCGGGTTTGTGGTAGCAGGCTCAAGTTTCCCCTCATTTTTCAGCCGCGCCACCCATGCGGGTTTTTCCTCCAGCGCTTCTTCCAGCGGCAGGCCCCCTGAAAACATCACCTCGTTCATGGGAAAACAGGTGGGCCGCAGATGCCCGACAAAAAAATGAACAATAAAGATGTACGTGACTGCCAGGATGGCTTCAGCCTTGTGCAGGAGGGCGGCGACGTTCAGAGACCATCCGGGCATATAGCGGCTTGATATAATGGGATATATCAGCATAAGTCCGGTAACGGCCAATAGCGGCATCCCCCAGAAGACCGCCCAGTAATCGAACTTTTCCCAGTAGGCCCATCGATTCAATTCAGGCGGTGAACCGATACCAAACGTCCACAGGATTCTCTGCCAGATATGCCGCACATCGTCCAGGTTAGGAATCAGCGAGTCCGGTCCGAACAAGCTCTCTCCAAGATTTTGCCAGTTGATTCTCGTCAACAAGTAAATGATATGCACCAGAAAACCTGCTAACATGATCATACCTGCCCGCCGGTGAATCAGGCCGCAACTTTCATACCCTCCGAAGAGGTTGCTGAGTTGCTTTCCCCAGGCGGTGGTGATAAACAGACGGCTGAAACCGGTTGCGGACTGTGTCAGAAAAGTCAGCATCAGGAAAACATGAAACACCCGGTCAAATATGCTAAATCGTTTAATGTACATCGTCGGTATCCTCTGTTGCTTTTCTCTTTTTCGCAAATAATTCCCTCAAACCCGCTAAGAAACTGTGCGGTACAAAGAAAGCCAGCGTGCCTGTCAGAAGTATGAGCATGAACCAGTAAGTATAATACAAGAC
>JABMQM010000546.1 GCA_013203195.1 Desulfobacteraceae bacterium
CATCTGCGGTCATAAAAACAATTTCACCCGGCTCCAAATATTTATCTATCTCGAAACCAAGATTGGGGAATGCACATGTTTCTGAAGATGCTGCATAAGAGCCACCTTTTTTGCCTATAATAATAGGGGTTCTGCCTAATTTATCCCGGGCGGCATAAATGCCTTTTTCCGTTAAAAGGAGCATGGAACAGGAACCCTTAATTGTTTCCTGAGCATTCTGTATGCCTTCCTCAAAAGACTGTGCTTCACAGATTAAGGTTGCGATTATTTCCGTTGGGCTTAAATCGCCACCACTTGTTTCGGAAAAATGTATTTTTTTTCTAAATGCTTTATGGGCAATCTCCTCAATATTGTTTACTTTTCCAACTGATACAATACCGAACCTTCCTAAGTGCGATCCAAAAATCAAGGGTTGAGCGTCATAATCGCTGATGACTCCAATACCACTGTTACCATGCAGCTCGGGAAGATCTGCTTCGAATTTGGACCTGAAATAGTTGCTTTCAATACTGTGAATGGACCGTGAAAATCCTTCTGTACCTACAGTAGCCAGCCCTCCCCGCTTTGTTCCCAGATGAGAATGATAATCTGTTCCATAAAACAGATCGGTGACACAATTCTCTTTAGAAACGATTCCAAACAATCCTCCCATAATCCCTCCTGTGAAAGTTAGTTTGATAAAATGATGCTACGATCCTATAGTTGTTCTTTAAAAAAATATCAACCGTTAAGTAACACTAATCCGCATTCCTCATTGTCATATGCGACTGTACCGTAAAATTTTTATTGACAAAACTACAGAACGGCAATATACATATACACCCTATGGGTATAATTGGGCTCTAATTTTAAAACGCTTCACCGTTTTGTATATACTTGACTAAAGTTAAATGGAGGTTGCCATGGCACTCTGCGGAGACGATCACCCCAAAGTATTGGCCCGCATAAACCGGATTGAAGGACAAGTGCGCGGTCTTAAAAAGATGGTCAAAGAGGACCGGGACTGCATGCAGGTTTTGAAGCAAATCGCCGCAGCCAGTGGAGCCCTGCGTTCCCTTGGCGCGGTTATTCTGGAAGACCACCTCAAAGGGTGTGTTGCGACGGCCTTCAAAAACAAAGGTGGCGAAGATGATAGGATCTCTCAAGTTGTAGAAATATTTAACAAGTTCAGCAGGTAAGAAAGGTAAGACAAAATTATGATCGGTCGTTTTACAAAGCTGGGTGTGTATGAAGAACTTTTCAGGTTACGTGATTTTTACATAGCATTATCAGCAGGTGTGCTGGCTTTGGCCAGCTTTATGATTGACTATGGACATCAGGCTCCAGGTAATTTGGGGATATCGCTGGCGATCGTTTCGGTGACAATCAACGGCCTGCCCATCATTTGGGGTGCCGTCAAGGGGCTTATGAATCGCCAAGTCAATGTGGACGAACTTGTAAGTCTGGCGATTATTGCCAGCATGATCCAGGGTGAATTTTTAGCGGCGGCCGTCGTCAGCTTCGTGATGACATTCGGTGCACTAATCGAGCAAGTTACCAGTGAATCGGCCAGAAAAGCGATTAAATCTCTGATCGAAATTTCTCCCCAGACTGCAACCGTCTTAATTGATGAAGATCAACGTGTTGTGCCTATTGATCAGGTCAAGGTCGGCGATCGCGTGTTAATCAAGCCGGGAGAAAGGATACCGGTTGACGGCACAATTATTTCCGGCGTTTCGGCAGTGGATGAATCGGCCATGACCGGTGAACCCTTGCCTGTCGAGAAGCAACTGGGAGATTCCGTTCTTGCCGGAACATTTAACCATAACGGTGTTATTGAAGTAAATGTTAATAAAGTCGGGCAAGATACGACTCTGGGCAAAGTGATTAACCTGGTGAGCGAGGCGGAGCGTCATCGACCCGAGTCCGTACGCCTGATCGACAGATACGCGCGATGGTTTACCCCAACCATACTTGCATGTGCCGTTTTGGCCTGGTGGATAACCGGCGATGTGAATCGAGCCGTTGCGGTGCTCATTGTTGGCTGCCCCTGTGCCTTGATCCTGGCAGCCCCCACAGCCACCGTGGCCTCCTTGGGCCGGGCCGCAAAAGCCGGGATTTTGGTCAAAGGCGGGCAGTACTTAGAAAGGGTGGCATCGGTTCAGGCGGTTTTATTCGATAAGACCGGAACGCTCACTTTAGGAGAACCGCATGTAGAAGAAATCGCCTGTATCCCCGGTGTGGACAAAAAAGAATTACTTTCCTGTGCGGCCAGTGCAGAACAAAACTGCACCCATCCATTAGCCCGGGCAGTGCTTAAAGCGGCCCATTATGCCAAAGTGGTTGTTCGGAAAGCAGAAAATGCCTTTCACGAGATAGGGCTCGGTGTCAGAGCCACTGTTGACGGTTCATTATTTGAAATAGGCACCCCGGCTGTAAGCGGCAGCGAGGCGGTGTTGCCTTGGCCGTTGCAACAATGCCTGGAAGATCTGTTAAATCGAGGATCGACTCCGCTTGTCGTATTTCGAGACAGCAGCCCGGTTGGCCTGCTCAGTGTATCTGATCAAATTCGTCCCACGGCAATCCAGGCCGTTGCGGAGTTTAAAGAACTGGGACTCGATCGATTGGCCATTCTGTCAGGCGATCATGAAAAATCAGTACAAAGGGTCGCTGATCTGATTGGTATCTTTGAAGTTTATGCTGGACTCAAACCGCAGGACAAACTGGAAATCATCAGAGGATTTCAGGAAAAAGAGTTGCCGGTGCTGTTTGTCGGTGACGGCATCAACGATGCTCCGGCTCTGGCATCTGCGGATGTAGGTGTGGCCATGGGCGCGGCCGGAACTGATGTAGCATTGGAGACGGCTGATATTGCTTTAACACACGATGACGTATCCAGACTCCCCTGGCTAATCCGCCTGAGCCGTCGCATGCTGACCATTATTAAATTTAACATTGCTTTCGGACTGGCATTTAACGCCGTAGCAGTTATCACCAGCGGGATGGGGCTGCTGACGCCGATTATGGCCGCCATCG
>JABMQM010000547.1 GCA_013203195.1 Desulfobacteraceae bacterium
AGAGTATTATCTGTCAGCGGAATGGATGATCTTTTTTTTAAGCGTGTGCTGTTTGAGTGTATTAGGGATCGGTTAGAAAGAACAGACGGATGCCTCAATTGTTGCATAGCAAACGATTGCCCATCGTAAAGCAATCCTGTTGATTTTTTTGTGATAAAAGCCTCTGTTCTTTCTTTACGAGCCCTTATGCACGAGTTTTATCCGCCTCTGGCGGATCACACGGTTTAAAAAAAGATTTTCCATGAAGCGACCTAAAAAAAAACTCCCCGAAACATGATTTAAAATGGAAAAGGTGCCGCCATCAGGCCGGCGGATTCATCGAGTCCCAACATGATATTCATGTTCTGAACAGCCTGGCCGGCAGCCCCTTTCCCCATGTTGTCAATGGCCGACATCAGGATCAGCCGATTGTTGCGCTGATCGATTTTAAAGCCGATGTCGCAGCAATTGGACCCCTTAACATGCATGGTATCGGGCGGACGACCGTCCGGGCATATCCGGACAAACCGGCAGTTTGAATAATATGCAGCCAGGCAGTCTCGAACTTTATCAGGGCTGAGCGACCCAGTCGGAACAGCATATATGGTCGTTAATATTCCCCGGGTCATGGGGACCAGGTGCGGTACAAATGAAAGGTTGACCGGTTTGGCAAGCACCAGTCCCAACACTGCTTCCATCTCCGAGTTGTGGCGGTGCTCGGCAACTTTGTAAGCTTTGAAGGATTCGTTGGCTTCGCAAAAATGCGTTGTCAGCGCCAGTGATCGCCCGGCACCGCTAACCCCGGATTTTGAATCCGCAATTATTGTCTCAGGATCTAATAATTGCTCTTTCAACAGGGGTATCAGCGGCAAAAGAACGCTGGTGGGGTAACATCCGGGATTACCGACAAGGTCGGCGTTTTTGATATCATCAAAAAAGATTTCACAAAGCCCGTAAACTGCTTTTGCGAGTAAATCCTTGGCCGTATGCGGCTGGTAAAACGATTCATAAATTGCGGCATCCTTGTATCTGAAATCAGCGCTAAAGTCGACGACTTTCTTGCCCCTTTGAATTAGCTCGGGTACGATTGACATGGGAAGTTTGTGGGGAAGCGCCGTGAAGAGCAGATCCGCCCGGTCACAAACACGCTCCACAGAAAGCTCTTCGCAAACAAGGTCGACAAAACCCGCCATTGCAGGATACACGCTGTCAAACCTTTCGCCGGCATACTGCCGGGAAGTAAGGAGAGTGATTTCGATATCGGGATGAGTGCAAAGTATGCGAACAAGCTCGGCACCCGCATATCCAGTAGCGCCTATTACACCTACCTTGGTCATAATACCCCCTTATTTCATTTATTTCATGAATAATATCGGAAGGATCTAAAAGTAATAGCCACGCAGCAAAGGTTTTGAAGACGATTAAATCCGATAATTTTGTAAAAAGTGAAACGTGAAATGTAAAACGAATACATTTATTACATTAAGAGGCAATATTACGCAACATATAGACGTTTCACGTTTAACTTTTTACTTTTTACGGAACTATCATATATGAAACAAGCCAAAGATTATATCATTTTCCCGTTGGATGTACCGTCTTTAGAGTCGGCAAAGCAATATGTTGAAATGCTTTCAGAATCGGTGGGCATGTTCAAGGTCGGCCTTGAACTTTTTATCCGGTCAGGACCTGAAATCATCAATTTCATCAAAACATCCAGTGCTGCCGGCGTATTTCTTGATCTGAAGCTTCATGATATCCCGGCAACGATTTCGCGGGCCATGGAAAGCGTTGCCGGTTTGGGTGTGGCTTTTGTAACTGTGCATTGTGGAGAGTCCCAAAGGATGCTGGAAGCTGCGGTTGCCGGCAGTGGCGGAAAAGTCGGCGTTTTAGGGGTTACGGTACTTACAAGCGTAGCAAGTAAGGACATTGCTGCGGCCGGATTTGTGGAAGAATTTTCTGCTGACATATCAAAGCTGGTGTTGAAAAGGGCCGCAATGGCCAAAGCAGCTGGCTGCAAAGGGGTTGTCTGCTCCGGGCTGGAAGTGAAAATGATCAAGAAAGCTTTAGGCAAAGATTTTTTGGCCGTAACCCCCGGGATACGGCCTGCTTGGGACGGTATGTCGAAAGATGATCAGCAACGCATTGCCACACCGGCCCAGGCTGTTAAAAACGGATCGGATTATCTGGTGATAGGGCGGCCCATCAGGGATTCAAAGACCCCGCGGGATACTGCCAATCGCATTGCCGAAGAGATTAAGGCGGCTCTTTAGTCCTGAAAAATCTGGTCCTTTGGGCCGGGTTAGAGATATGTGGCTCTGCCTTGAAGTTTTGTGTCTAAAATCAC
>JABMQM010000548.1 GCA_013203195.1 Desulfobacteraceae bacterium
ACTATGGATCACCCCCCTGGGTCCGAACTTCTTCAGGAACTTAGGGTCTTCCGGATAATCAGGTAGTTCAGGCTCCTCCGAAGCGTTCAGGTGATAGAGCGGGCCGTAGAACTCGTCGAAGCCGTGGAGGGTGGGCAGGTGTTTGTCCTTGTCTCCCAGGTGGTTCTTCCCGAACTGGGCAGTGGCGTAGCCCAGCGGCTTCAGCAGCTTCGCAAGCGTGGGGTCTTCCTTCCTCATGCCGAGGTCGGCGCCAGGCATTCCCACCTTGCTGAGGCCGGTGCGAAAAACACTCTGGCCCATGATGAAGGCTGCACGGCCGGCGGTACAGCTCTGTTCGGCGTAGTAGTCGGTGAATATCATTCCTTCTTTGGCAACACGATCAATGTTAGGCGTTTGGTAGCCCATCAGGCCTTTCGTGTAGGCGCTGATGTTGCTTTGGCCAATGTCATCGCCCCAGATGATGACGATATTAGGTTTTTGGGCGGCTGCCGCTGGGTTGACAGCCCACGTCATGGCGACGAACACAGCCAGCGCAAACAGTACAAATTTCAGATTTTTCATTTCCACCACCTTTTCATTTCAGTAATCAATAGATTGTGTTTTTTCATCCCCCCTAAACCTGGTGTTCCGTAGAAGATAACTTGCCGGATTCCATAAAGGGTGAGTTTAATTGCTTTACCTTATTTTTTGTTTCGGCCGGCCAGATATCCGGCAATTTGTTCGGCCTCTTTTTCGGTAATTTTGCCTTTGGCGTATTTTGCCATTTTTGCGGTTGTTTTTTTCCATTCCGGCAGGGTCTTGGTTTTTTTCAAAGCACGATCGAGCGCATGGCATTGGCTGCACCTGGCTTCAAAGAGTGCTTTGCCGCTGTCCGGTGCCGGTTCCGCCGCAAAGGAAAATGATGCCGCCAACAGAACAACCAGCAAAATTATAAGTGCGTTTTTCATAAAAAGCTCCTTTTTTTAAAGAAAAGCAACCAGCATGATATACTCAACAATCTTTACCATGTTCCTGCTTGACCGGTAAACATTTTTATTTGTATTGAAATAAAAGGGAAAAGCGATTCATCGGTCTATCGTTGTTTTGGAAGGATGCGCCAGGTTATCAGCGGTGAAAGGACATACAGTAACATGTAAATTAGCGCTGCGTATCCCAGATAGGGCGTAAACATGAAGATGACCAGCAACAGCATATTCAGGCGACCAAACCAGGAATGCCTGTCCATAAAGCGGCCGAGATGCAGGTAGCGCAAGGGATAAAAGTTCATTATAATCCCTGAAAAAATCATCAACCCAAAACAGATAACGCCCCAATAACGAACCCATTCCGAGGCTTCCCGAACAGCATGGTTGAACATGATCAACGGTGCGGCCACCAGCAAAGCAGCCGCCGGGGTCGGCAGACCTTTAAAAAACCCGGGAATAGGCGTGCGGTCAAAGGTGAAGTAAATCAAGCGGGCAATTCCCATAAGGGTATACAGCACAGCCACCAGCCCCACCGGAAGTTGCCGGAGCACGGGATCCGAAACGTCCCCCAGCAACAAATAAAACATCCAGGCCGGAACAATGCAGAAACTGACGGCATCGGCGATGTCATCCAGAATACTTCCAAAGCTGACCTGATGTGGCCGGCTTTGTTCGGGCAGGGGTTCTGTCAGGCCCAGTTTTCTGGCCAGAGCCCCGTCGAGTTTATCGAAAATGGCGGCACCGATTAGAAAAAGATACGCCTCACGAATACGGTCCTGATATGCAAAAAAGACCGCCAGCAACCCCATCATGGCGTTCATGATGGTTAAGGTGTTGGGGAAAAAGGACAAAATATTGCGCCTCAAGCGCTCGTCCTCATCGCAGATCTCATCGAGGCAGTAGGCGCCGTATTTCCGACAGGATGCAGCAATAGATCCAAAATTTATGATCAAAAATACGATTTCGATCAAAAACAAAACACGCAGGGGAAGATTTCCCAACCAGGAAATCCAGATGTAAATCTGAGAAGTCAAACTCCCTGGAACATAAAAAGCGTGCGCGTACAAGAGGGTCCCGACCGGTGCGGCGACAATGGTCCTTAGGCGCGTAAACTCTCTTACTTCCGGTTCCGGTCCTGTCCGCATGGCGAAAAAACGCATAAAGTGAGCAAAATTGTCACGGATCAGGACGGCTACGCACAAGATCAGGACAAAAATGCCATGAAACAATTCAGCCTTGGTTCCGGTAAGCGAGGTATAAAGAAGGCGCCACATGATACCGACAGCCACAAGCGGGAAGATAATCGAATATACAATCTTGTCCATGAGTCTGTCGGCAAGATGGACCAGTGTAGAGTATGGCTGAAACCGGCTTGAAAACCATCCATCGATCAGGTCAAAGCTCATTGATATAACAAGCAATGTCACCCCTAAGGTATAGAGCAGAGGATTGCGGGTCCACATGACCCCCAGGGCGCAAAGCATTCCACCAAAGACGAGTGGCGGCCTTCCGTAAACCAGTAATGCTGAAAATTTGCTCTGAAAATTGAGCTTTGAGGGCATGTGTCTTTTATCGGTCATTTAAGAAACCAACGATGTCTTTTATAAAAAGTACTCAGCAATTTTGTGTTACAAATTCACGGGGAATTGTATTGAAAGTTAACATGATAAACGCCAACTGAAAAGCTTTTTGTAGAGAAGTTGCTGAACCCTTGAAACTCAAAATATTTTAATTTAAACTTTGTTCCTAATCCCGGACACGTTAGGGTTGATAGTGGCGTAACATTTCAAGTGGAAAATAAAACCAAGGTTAACACGATTTGCTTTGGCGCTGAAACATCAAAAGATCGACCGGTGGACTAATTGTCGGCGGCAAAACGTTGATTCAGAGCGTTCTGTTGATTGTGAATTACAGAGAAACTTGTTATTAAGTCAAAAAAGGAGATGAAGCGTCATGACAAGATTGAAACTCCATCAATCCGGGCAACAGCGGGGGCCCCCTTTTGAATACTTCCGGCGAAGTCATCGGTATTAACACCGCTATTTTTTCCCAAAGCGGGGGCAGTGTCGGCATTGGATTTGCCATACCCGTTAACATAGCCAAAGACCTTCTGCCCCAGCTCAAAAAAGGGAAGATTGTCCGGGGATGGATCGGTGTAATGATGCAGAAAATCACGCCCGCACTCAAAGACAAACTCAACCTGATCGATGAAAAAGGCGCTTTGGTTTCTGATGTTGTCGTTAAGGGTCCGGTCGATGAGGCCGGCATTAAACGGGGAGACGTCATTGTCGCCTTTGACGGCAAAGAAATAAGAGAAATCCATGATCTGCCCTATATCGTAGCATCTACGGCAGTCGGCCAAACAGTGGTGGTGGATATCATTCGGAAACGGGAAAAAAAGAGCGTTCAGGTCAAGGTCGGTGAGCTGACGCCGGTTGCAGAAGAAGCCCAACCGGGGGCCGAAGACGAACTCGGACTGGGAATGACCTTGAAAGAAGTGACGCCTGAGTTGGCTCAACAATACGATCTAACAATAACCAGAGGTATTATTATCGTTGACATTGAAGGCAATTCCCCGGCGGCCGAAGCCGACCTTAGAAGCGGCGATATCATCCTCGAGGTCGATCATCTGCCCATGAAAACCATCGAGGCGTTTGTCCGTAAAATGCGGCAGTACCGGCAAGGGGATACGGTCCTTTTTTTAATCAACCGCGAGGGATCGACCCTTTTTATGACCCTGACGACACC
The DNA here is from genome assembly GCA_013203195.1 of Desulfobacteraceae bacterium. GTDB lineage: Bacteria > Desulfobacterota > Desulfobacteria > Desulfobacterales > UBA11574 > Desulfatibia_A. The sequence goes on from JABMQM010000548.1 coordinate 3,714, forward strand.
CGGTTAACTTCAAGAGCAAATCGTGGCGGCTGTTACGGTGACCATCATGACCATTTTAGGCCTCCCGGTTTCCACCTCACAGGCGGTGATCGGTGCGGTCTTGGGCGTGGGTCTTGTCAAGGGCATTGCCACCGTAAATCGGCGGACGCTAATCAACATACTCATCGGCTGGTTTCTCACACCGGTGGTTGCCGGTTTTATATCCCTGTCACTTTTTTTCATCGTTCACCTGCAATACGTCCCGGTCCAATAGTTGAATATACGGAGCAAGTTGGAATGAAAATGCTAAAGCGGACGCACCGTTGTGCAGGAGGTGGAATGCGCTTGCTCGTGCAGTCCATAAAATTCAGGTTTGACATTAAGGATACTGTTAGAATAATATTAGATTAATAACGGGCAGAATTATCCGGTCTTCTTTCTGATACCTGGTGTTTATGCTTAGCTGGTTTACAGCCCCTGCCGAAATCACGGCCGTGTCTTCCATGCTGAAGCCTTTTTTGTGATGCAATCTGCCGCCGACAATTCCTGTCCCGCATTGCGGAGGATTCTTTATACCAACCACTTTCTTTTAGGGAGGTGTCATATGGCCAGGGGCAAATCAAGCCGTAAAGTTAAACGGCAAAAAGTTATATTTTCACTGGAAGCCGTCGATGCCGAGGCGGTTGCTTTAATGGGGGACTTTAACGACTGGAATCCGAAAAAACACCCTATGCAGCGCGATGAAAACGGAGTATGGTATAAAAACCTGCTGCTGTTGCCCGGAAAATACGAGTACAAGTTTATGGTTGACGGCCGCTGGCAGGAAGATCCGCAGAATGAACAAATATGTGCCAATCGCTATGGAACCTATAATAATGTCTTCAACCTGATCCCGAAAGCAAAATAGATCTGAATCCAGGCGGCCTGTAATGAAAACATCTAATTTGTTCAGTAAATGGGGAACCTTTAAAAAGGGGATGGATGCCGAGAGCATTCAAATTTCCTTTGCCAACCATCTGCAATATTCCCTGTCTAAGGATCAGTACACGGCAACGTTGCGGGACCTGTATCATTCCCTTGCTCTGGCGTCCAGAGACCGTATGGTTGAACGCTGGATTAGAACCCAGCAGATGTATCATGACCATGATATGAAAAGGGTCTATTACCTTTCCGCCGAATACCTGATGGGCAGGGCGCTGATCAACAATCTGATCAACCTGGGCATCTACGACGAAACCAAAAAGGCCATGAACGAGATCAATATCGATCTTGACGAGATGGCCGAGATGGAGCCGGATATGGGGCTGGGCAACGGCGGGCTCGGCCGCCTGGCGGCCTGTTTTTTGGACTCCCTGGCCACCCTTGAAATTCCGGCTCATGGTTACGGCCTGCGTTACGAGTTCGGCATCTTCGACCAGATAATCCGCGAATTGAGTCAGGTGGAACTGCCCGAAATTTGGCTCAAATACCCCAACCCCTGGGAGATCGCTCGTCCCGAATACAGCTTCATTGTCCGGTTTTACGGCCGGGTCAAGCAGACCATTTTGCCGGATGAACGGCTTGCGACCGAGTGGGTTGATACCAGCAATGTCATCGGCATCGCCTATGATATCCCTGTTTGCGGGTACGGCAACAATACGGTCAACACCTTAAGGCTCTGGTCGGCCCGGGCGACAAACGAGTTTGACCTGGAATATTTCCAGGGCGGCGACTACTTCAAAGCCGTTGAGGAAAAGAACATATCCGAAAACATCTCCAAGGTTCTGTATCCCAACGACCAGTTCTTCGTAGGCCGGGAACTTCGACTCAAACAGCAGTATTTTTTCGTGTCCTGCTCCATCCAGGACATTGTGCGCCGATATTTAACCAAACACGCCTCCTTTGATCAATTCCCGGACAAGGTGGCGATTCAGATGAACGATACCCACCCATCCCTGGCCATTGCCGAATTGATGCGCATTTTGTTAGACGTACACGGACTGAACTGGGAAAAAGCCTGGGACATCACCCGCCGCTGCTGCGCCTATACCAATCACACCCTCTTGTCGGAGGCCATGGAAAAATGGTCGTTGTCCATCTTCGGCAACCTTCTGCCCCGGCATCTGGCGATCATCTTTGAGATTAACCGCCGCTTCCTCCGGGAAGTATCGGCCTGCTGTATCGGCGATGAGGACCGGCTGCAGCGAATGTCCATCATTGAAGAGGGGGAGGAAAAAAAGATCCGCATGGCTCACCTGGCGATAGTGGGCTCGCACTCGGTCAACGGCGTTGCCGAACTCCACAGCCGCCTGCTCCGGGAACAGGAATTTAAGGATTTCGACGACATGTATCCCGGCAAGTTTAACAACAAGACCAACGGAATTACTCCCCGGCGCTGGCTGCTGGCTTCCAATTTCAAGCTGGCAAACCTGCTCACAAAACAGATCGGCAGCCAATGGCCCGGCGACCTTGAACAGCTCACAAATCTGGGCTCGCTGGCCGGCGATAAAATTTTCCAAAAGGCCTTCGGCGATGTTAAGCGTCACAACAAAGAGCATTTGGCAAAAATTGTTATGGATTTGACGGATACGGTGATTGATCCGGGCTCTATCTTCGATGTCCAGGTCAAACGGATTCATGAATACAAGCGCCAGCTAATGAACATTATCCGCGTGGTGTATTGTTGGCTTAAACTCAAGGATTCAGCAGGCCTTGAATGGTATCCACGGACGTTTATTTTCGGCGGAAAGGCTGCACCCGCGTACCACACGGCCAAGATGATCATCCGTCTCATCTGCCATGTGGCCGAGATGATCAACCATGACCGCAGCACCAATGACCGGCTCAAAGTAGTGTTTCTCCCCAACTACCGCGTTTCTCTGGCAGAGAAAATTTTCCCCGCCGCCGATGTGTCAGAGCAGATTTCCACCGCCGGTTTCGAAGCCTCGGGAACCTCCAACATGAAGTTTGCGCTCAACGGTGCGCTCACGGTGGGGACTCTCGACGGGGCCAATATCGAAATTATGGAAGCGGTGGGAAAAGAGAACATCTTCATTTTCGGTTTGAATGCCGAAGAAGTCCAAGCTTTGAGGCCGCATTACAACCCCCGGGAGTATGTCCACAAAGACCCGTATCTTGAAAAGACCATAGATTTGATCCGGACCGGGTTGTTCAACCCGGAGGAGCCCGATCTTTTTGGCCCTTTGATCGCTCAGCTGCTCAGCGACGACCGCTACATGGTGCTTGCAGATTTTGAAGCCTACCACCAGTGCCATTTGCTGGTCGATCAAACCTATCGTAATACGAATGGCTGGATCCAAAAGGCTATTTTAAATATAGCCGCAATGGGCAGATTTTCTTCCGACCGCACTATCCTGAATTATAACCGCGATATCTGGCATGCATCACCCTTGAAAATAGGAAGAGAAGCCTCTGCGGATTAAGCCGCATTTTCCTCAAATGTGGTCCGTCCGTCTATTAAACTGCAACAGCGCTCGCTAACCCCGCAGCTTGACTTCGACGAGCTCCCATCGGTCTGAGCTCAGGGTCGAAGACAGTCGAGTCGCTGCAGGGTTCTTCAAATATACATTCCACTGCTCTCCGAATTTATACCGAATGGGCTTTGGAATTTCAGAATATATATCTTCGGCAGGAGAAGTCACTTTAATGCACTCTCGAAGAAAAACATTTGTGGTCTGGATTTTTTCCCTGTTGATTCTGTTGTGCGCATGCTCGGAAAAAAATGCGCTAGAACGCATCAAAGAGACCGGCGCTATCACCGTTTTGACGCGCAACAACGCCCATTGTTATTACATCTATCGCGACACTCCCATGGGATTCGAATACGATTTGGCCAAGGCCTTTGCCGAATATATGGGGGTTCAACTGAAAATGGTCACCCCGCGCTGGGACAGCCTGATAAAATCTCTGAACAGCGGCAAAGGTGATTTTATTGCCGCCAGTATGACCATCACGCCGTCACGTGAAAACCTGGTCGATTTTTCTTTCAGTTATATGGACATTCAACAGCACGTTATTGTCCACAAGAGCAACTACCAGGTAAAAGGAATTGACGACTTAGCAGGAAAAACCGTGCATGTGCGCCAGGGCACTTCCTATGAGGAGCGTCTGAGAGACCTGCAAGCGCGCGGACTCGGCCTGAACATAAAACTTCATGACGACACCCCTACCGAAGAGTTGATACGAATGGTGGCTGAAAGAGAAATTGACATCACCATTGCCGACTCCAACGTGGCTCTATTGAACCGACGGTATTATCCGGATGTACGCATGCTGTTTTCAATCAGCGAGCCCCAGCATATCGGATGGGCGGTCAAAAAGGGGGAAAAAGCGCTGCTGGATCAGATCAACCGGTTTTTCGAAAAAATGAAACAAGAGCGGCGGCTCACCCGAATATATAAAAAATATTATTCAGCGGTGGAGGTTTTTGATTATGTAGATTTAAAAAAATATCACCACCGGCTCAAAACCAGGCTGCCGAAATATGGGGACATTATTAAAAGAGCATCTACAGAGCATGGGTTTGACTGGCGACTTATTGCCGCCGTGATCTATCAGGAGTCCCATTTGGATCCCAAAGCAAGGAGCAATACGGGGGTTAGGGGCATCATGCAGCTCACCCAAATCACGGCCAAGGAGATGGGAATCGAAAATAGACTCGACCCGGCGCAGAGCATCAACGGCGGGGTCAAATATCTCAAGAAGCTGTACGATCGCTATGAGGAGATTCAAGGATTCGACCGCATGCTTTTCAGCCTGGCCGGCTACAATGTGGGGCCCGGCCATATCCTGGATGCTATGAAAATTGCCAGGCAAAAAGGCCTTGACCCCAACCGCTGGTCTTCACTGGAACAGACGCTTCCGCTGCTGCGCCAGCCTAAATTTTACAAAAATACGACCTACGGATACTGCCGGGGAACCGAGCCAGTCCGTTTCGTCCACAGGGTCTTAACCTACTATGATATTCTGAAAAGAGAAGGCATAAGCTAGCGAAGGTCCGCTTCAAACCGACAGGTTGGGGAGAATCATATTCGGTGTTTAAGGAGAAACGAGACTGGATACTTGATGCTAGATACTGGGTAAAGAAAAAAGAAATCCTTTAAAAATCCAGCACCCAGAGACCAGCATCACAGGCTAACTGTCTGGACGGTGCATTTTTAACGAATTTGGATTACTGTCAGACACCTCATATTTCAAAAAGCATGATTTCTATGGTATATTCTCTTATAAAAGGTTTCGATGCGGCTGTGATCTCTATGAGATAGCGCAAATTTTTAAACAGCCAAAACGTTGTTAGATCCATTACTTATCACCACCCGCCTCTTTTTCGTTTTTTGACCATATCACAAATTATCTACGATTAAAGATAGCAGGTGCCCAAGGCTTCGGATTGAAGATTCGGAACCCCAATCGATTCCGATATTGAGGAGACAGGGGTTTACGATTGAAGGCAGTTGGGTTGTTAGTTTAGTTGTGTTGTGAATTTAATTCCCATATAATTCCATTTCCTTCCGAAGAATTTAAAAAATCCATCTAATTCTTTTAATTCACTTTCCATCTAAATTTTTTCCTGGTAATTTATATATTGAAGATATAAAGTAAGCTTATAGAGAAAAATTGACCGCATTATGGATGTCGCAGGAAACCTTATTGGCTGGGCCTCAGGAAAAAAGAGGAGGAATAAATATGACCCTTGAATACCTGAGAGAGAAAAAAACCCGAACTCCGGTACTGTGGCTTTAAAGCCACTATGCCAATCTTATAGGGTAACAGTAAGGCAGCCAAGAGGTGCCCCCAGGCATTAATAATTATGTTGTGAATTTTATTACAAATATGCAACTAATGCTATAACCTGCTATTATTAATACAAATCCGAACTTCCAAAGTCGCCCCAGTAAAACCTTATATTTTCAATAGGATAGGATAGCTCGCAACACAAAGGCTGAAACACTATATATTGATTTTTCAAAGTGTCAATCTTCATAAATATCCAAGGCTGGGTAATGTTCTTTTACACATTCAGGGCAGATGCTGTGGCTAAATTTAGCATCAGAATATTTTTGGATATATTTTTCGAGTATATTCCAATAACCTCTATCATCCCGTATTTTCTTGCAGTGAGAACAGATAGGAAGGATTCCTCTTAATGTCTTGATCTCGGCAAGTGCTTTTTGAAGATTATCTCTTTCCAGACGAAGTTCCTTTTCACTTTTCTTTATTTTCCTAAAAAGCAAATCATAAGGTTTTACAAGGCCGGTTACAATAATTGCCTTGTAGATTAAATAAAATGAAATAAGCTTGAAATAATGTCCGACTAAGTTAGAAAAACCATACACGCTAATATAAAATGTAAAGGAGAGCTCCGCACCTATTGTTAAAATAATGGATGCAACCAACAACCGAAAGACGCTTTCATCAAAATCATTACGCTTTTTAAAGAGAGCGACAATGGAACCCATAAGAATTAGGGAAATTACATATTCGCTCCCCCTTTTAAATGGGGTTAAACCAATTCCTTCAATAAAACAATTAGGAAAAATATCCCCAAAAATAGAAATCAATAAAAAGGTAGTGCCCACAGAATAGCCCAAGAGTACCAAGTTAACATTCATCGGGCGAATTAAAAAAAGAGGGGCTATAAGAAGGGAAATACTTTGGAGATACCTGGCTGCAATCCAAATTTGTGTCGGCAAATTGGCATCATAACCTTGGAAAACTCCCATGCCTTTGTAGCCCAAAGTGTGGATCAAATCCAAACCACCAATAAAAAGATAGGCAATACCAATAAATAGCAAATAATTGTTTCCCAAAAATTCCTGCGAGTTCCATGCAAACATAAAAATGCCGTAGGCCACGATTATACTGAATGTTTCAGCAAGACTATGGAATAGAAGATAATTGTATAGACTGGCAAAATAGAGTGCTAAAAAAATTAAGATGCCTAACGTAACGGATATATATAAGGCTCTATTGATAGATGCTTTCTCCATGGCATATTATCACAATCATAGGCTAAAGAATGGTTGAAAAACTACAAACGGCGGTCCTCAGATTTAAAACTTCAACCCGTTTCAATATGTTGGGGTTGTTAGATTATTATTAAGATGCAAGATAACTTGCCTGCATCAAAACTCTAAACTGAAAAACCTGGGGTTATGATTTCATACACAAATCATCAATTTTGTTATTCGTTTCAACTAAAATATTATTTGACCCTGTGCGCGCATCTCCATAGGAAGTAAGCTATTATAGATAAAATTATTAACGGGCGTTTCTACTCCTACTTCCTGACCTAAGCGCACCACAGCCCCATTTTGCGCCTCCAGTTCCGATGGTTTTCCATCCATAATGTCCCGCTGCATTGAGGCTGTTCCTTCCAAAGGTAGGGCATCAAGAAATTTCATCGTTTTGACAACAACGTCTTCAGGCAAGTCGATGTCGCATGCTCGCGCAACATCATAGATCTCAAAAATTGCCCGCTCTAACATCTGACGTGTACCGGGTTGACTGCGAAATATCCCGATAGGAGCCCGAGTGATTGCCCCCATACCACTCCAAGCTGAAATGAGCACGAACTTCTGCCACATGGCAACGTGAATGTCTGAAGGGATATTCACCGTTATCCCCAATGTTAGTTCAAATGCTTTACGTAGCCATTCGACACGATCACTGGGGCGATTATCTAATTCACCAAACCTAATGAAAGGATCTGCCCCGGCATGGCAAACATGTCCTGGTTCAGCGATATAAGAAATAAGACCACACAAGCCACCTAAAACATGTTCCTGGCCCAATACGGCTACCAGCTGAGAAGGTGCTTCAACTCCATTTTGAAGCGGAAGCACAAAGGTCTGCGGCCCAACCATAGGCTTCATAGCTACTGCTGCATCTGAAACCTGCCATGCTTTGACACCTACCAGGACCATATCCACAATTCCTACCTCTTCAGGATTATCAGTTGCCTGGACTGGTTGAACAATAAAATCACCATTAATACTATCGATTTTTAAGCCATTATCCTTCATAGCCTGTAGATGTTTTCCTCGTGCGATAAAGATGACTTCTTCTCCAGACTGGGCCAACCTACCGCCGAAGTAGCCTCCCACGGCTCCTGTACCAAAAACAGCTATTTTCATTTTGACTCCCTCCATTATAATGACTAAACGAATTAGCTATTTTATTAATAATCAAAGAAATTCAATATAGTCTAAAAAGAAAAGCAACCGGCATGATATGTTCAATTTAATAACGATCTCATTCTCGCTTCGAATTAATATCTCCTTTGACCGGCAGCATGCAGCCTTCCAGGCATTTTTCTTCGCAATTACCGTCACAGGGTTCCGTGTGAATCGTGAGGCTGGTGTGGGGGAATTTTTCTTTAATTCGAACAGTTATTTTTTCGCTGATATCGTGAGAGTCTTGAACCGTCATCAGCGGGTCCACGTTGATATGAAACTCCACAAAACGGAAACTACCGGCCTTGCGGGTGCGCAAACCGTGAAATCCATGGATGGTTGACCCGTGCTGCTTAATGATGTCAACAATCCATTCTTCTTCCTGATCCGGCAGCCTTGAATCCAAAAGATCACGGCTCGATTTGACTGTAAGGTCATACGCGGTCTTAATGATCAGCAGGGCAACGGCAATGGCGGCAACAGGGTCCAACCAGTGAAAGTGACGGCCCGGGAAAACTCTTTCTCCTACCCAGATTAAGGCAAGGCTGACCATGACCCCGACCGAAGTGTAAACGTCGGTGCGCAGATGCAACGCATCGGCCTCAAGCGCAACGGAATCGGTTTCCTTTGCCACCTTGAAAAGCTTTTCCGATACGACAATATTGACCACGGCTGAAAACAACATGACCCCCACACCCCAACCGACGGTTTCCACCGGAGTCGGGTGCCTCAGCTTTGCGGCCGCTTCAAAAATGATCCAGCCGGCCGCAAGAAAAATTAACAGCGCCTCAATGGTTCCGGAAATATTTTCGATTTTACCGTGCCCGAAGGGATGCTTCGAATCGGGCAGCCGGCCGGATGTTTTGACGGAGAACAGGGCAATAACGGCGGCGATGAGATCTGTAGCTGAATGGATGGCCTCGGACAGAATCGATACCGAGCCGATCAGCAGACCGGCAGCAAGCTTTAGGATCACCAGGGCGGTGTTCGAAATGACCGATAAAAGTGCAACATTTGATTTACGACGTTGTGATTCCATCCAAGACCTTAAAACCCAAGCCCGAAAAATCCGGGCTGTTCGATTGTAAAACCCGCTTGTCTGCGCCTGCCGGCGCGCTGTGCCGGGTTAGGTCGGACTGCACCCGGGAACGACAGCGCCGGAATACCCGCAAATATGACAATGAATCTTTAACTCCCTCTGCAACTTGCAACCATATCGTATCCTTTATAGCAGGATTACATAGCATTGTTGCAATATATATTTTTGCCTTATTCGATCCGCCGAAGGCGGACAAGTGATTGCTCGCCTCTGGCGAGTTGGACGTTTGATGTTCGATGTTCATCCGCACCCCGGCGATGGCGTCGTTTTCATCCACAGCAAATCGAAGTGTAATGGTTTTCGGCCCGGCCGCAATGGCCTGTAGTTTTCCATTAAAGGAGTCTCCCAAAACGATGAGATAAAGCAAGGTCATCAGCACGCTCATGGCGAGCACACATGCATTCTGAACTGTTTATCTTGTGACTTAGATAGAAACTTGATATAGAGTCTTGAAGAGGTATTGCAATGCCGCATCAAGGTTCTTTGAATGTATCCGATCGACCCTCTGCCTCTATTCGGACCGAGTTGACAGCGCCCGGATTCCTCACCATCGAGATTGCCGGCCGGCTGGACTCAACCAGTACCGGTTATGTCTGGCGCGAGACCCACCGCGAGCTTGACCGCACATCGCCGCGACAGGTTGTC
>JABMQM010000549.1 GCA_013203195.1 Desulfobacteraceae bacterium
GCACTTACCTCGTCCGGGAGAGAATTTAAGATTATCGGATCATAACCCAAAATCTCAAGCCCGGCTCGACCCGTTGGGTAACTGAAAAGACCATCCGGATTGCCGGCAACTTTGTTGTATTTTTCCCGGATGCCATCCCGTATTCGTTTGGTGTCTTCGGGGGCAAGTTGAACTATCATAGTTTTACTCCTTTATGGTTACTCTTCATAAAAACTCTCTCTGAAACTATTTGGCTTTTTTATGACATTAATCTGCTTTTAAGGAAAACCAATGGGATGTATTCAAGCAAATCTTGACCAGCATCAACATCAGCGGTACTTCGATTAACACACCGACTACCGTAGCCAAAGCAGCGCCTGAAGACAAGCCAAAAAGCATGGTTGATGTTGCAATGGCGACTTCGAAATGGTTAGATGCCCCGATCAGAGCCGCCGGCGCTGCATCTATGTAGCGAAGTTTAAGCAACCGCGCCAGACCATACCCCAACCAAAAGATGAGCATGGTCTGAATAAAGAGCGGAACCGCGATCCACACGATGGTCAACGGATTGCTGATAATTACCTCGCCTTTAAAGGAGAACAACAGCACCAGGGTAATGAGCAGCGCAATAATCGTCACGGGTGTTAGGACATGTAGAAACTTTTCTTCGAACCATGTTTTGCCTTTGGCAGCGATGATCCATTTACGCGAAAGATAGCCGGCCACCAGTGGAAGAGCAACGTAGATGGCGATGGACAGCAGCAATGCCTGCCAGGGTACCGGCAACCGCCCTACACCCAACAAAAATCCGCCCAAAACACCATAAAGTACGAGCATGGTCAAAGAGTTGATGGCCACCATTACCAGCGTCAGACCATCATTGCCCCGTGACAGATAGCTCCATACCAAGACCATGGCGGTGCACGGCGCAACCCCCAGCAGAATACAACCGGCCAAATAGCTGCGCCACAGGGGCACTTGCAGCATTTTGACACCGCCGGCCATCACCACAGCTCCGGCGCCGTGGGTTGCACCCACCGGAAGGTCGAGGCCAAAGGGCATCTTAACCAGATCCACGGCATCCGGCCCGATGAAGTTGTAAAACAGCGTACCGAGGAAAAAGGTGGCAATCCCGTACATGGTAAACGGTTTGATGCACCAGTTGACAAACAGGGTCAGGAACACCGGTTTGCCGCTTTTGCCCGCCTTGATCACCTCGCCGAAATCGATCTTGACCATGATGGGATACATCATGAAAAACAGGCAGATGGCGATGGGTATAGACACCACCGGCGCCCCCTTGACATAGATGGCTATACCATCAAGGTATTGCGCTACACCGGGTGCGATTTTCCCGAGCAGAATACCGGCAACAATACACAGTACCACCCACAGGGACAGATATCGCTCGAAAACACTGGTCATCTTGCGATCATTGTTCAAAACAGCATCTTTGCTCATCGATAACTTCCTCCTCTTAACTTTATCTTTAAAAAAAGCTTATCTTTTATTTGAATTCATCCAGCACTACTCACCCTGTTAAATTGCGCTTTGCGCACCCTTTAAGGATTAAACAGGGCAAGCAGCGGGGAATTCAAATTTAAAAATCAAAACGAAACCGGCCCAAATATTCGGCCAGTTTATTGCTATTTTCTTTGTCCAGCGGTGGGCAGTCTTCCGGCCCTTTTGCCCCTTCAGCCACTTGGGCGGCAAAGACCATACAGGTGGGCTGACCGCACTCTTTACAATTGGTTTTAGGCAGCAGTTTGAGAATCTCAAAAACCTGGGGTTGGGGGGCCACATCATACAGAGGCTCGATCTCCTCGCGCTTTTCCCAGGCCGTGTTGATTTCCCGCTTGAGCCATTCGACAATATTTTTCGCCTCGGCTTCATCTTTCAGGGCATTGATGGCAATTTTTTTTGGATGAACGGTAATCAGCTTACCCTGAGATTTGAAGGTTACCGTCGGTGGATCTTTAACATATGTAAACCCTCCGAGCACGGCATTCAAATATGGGATGGCTTCTCCTACATCCTGATCCAGATGTGCAAAGCAATGAACAGACATTGCTCCCGGCATACACTCTGAATTAATAATTTCCAGCGAGTAACTTTCAAGCAGCATAACCACCCTCCTTTTTTTTGCAGAATCTTTGATTAGCGTCCGCTTTGTGTCTGGCAAAGAACTTCCGGATCGAGAGTTAAAATTTTCTCCAGTTTAACAATATCCTGCCGGATTATATCGGTTTTTGATAGATGACTGCGAACCCAGTCGATGGCATCCAGCACTTCAGATTCGGCCTCATCACCGGAAAGGCGGTAATAGCGCCAGCGGCCGTCTTTACGGTTTTCAACCAGACGCGCCTGAGTTAGTATTGCCATGTGTTTGGACACCGTGGATGGCGCAAGGCCCAAAAGTTCCGTAATCTGGCAGACGCACAATTCCCGGCTGTCCAAGGCCATCAGTATACGCAAGCGGCTTTCATCAGCCAAAGACTTGGTAATCGATAAAAAACTAAGCATAAAGCCCTCCATGTTTATAATTCGCCACATGACGAAATATAGCATCATTGCCTCGCGTGTCAAGTATTGCTTCAAGCTATAATCTTTATCTTTGCGATCAATGGGTTGGTGTTTGAGCAGGACCATAACTGGCCTCAAACACCGGCACTCAATGGGGTTGCAGCGCCTTTTCCACCTGTTTGGCCAGTCTGGTTTTAATAAATGTCAGCGACTGGTCCCTGTCATCGTCCAGAGCAATGGACAACACCTTCTGGATGTCGGAAGTATCCAGTTCGATGTGGATGTTCTTGAGGTTCATCAATACCTCCTTTTTTAGATGGATAGGAAAGTACGGTTTTGGATAGGTCGCATTCCACAGTCTCGTTCAGCCAGTGTCTTAAACTGCCCAGCATGGTGGCGGCATAGGGACTGTCTGCACCATTTGATATCTGGTAATGCGTCCACAGCCCTCTTTTTTTAGAGACTACGAGACCTGCATTTTTAAGAACTTTTAGGTGTTTGGAAACCGTAGGCTGTGCGAGTTTGATAATGCCTGTAATTTCGTTTACGCATAAAGTCTTTTGTTGAAGCAATTTAAGAATTCGGGCGCGATTGGGATCCGATAAGGCTTTCATTACCCGAATAAAATCTTTCATGGCTGCCTCCTATCGTTGTATGGCGGATCACAAAATGATTTTGGGTTTAAAAATCCCGATGAAAATCTACATTGAGGCTAACCCAGATGCGATTTCATTCCCTGGTGTTTCTGCTGTTCCAATCGTTTGTGAAATGACTTGATCAGGCGTAGCGCCTCTTCATGATCATCATCCATCAGCACCTGTTTCATTTGGAAAAATTCTTTCTCGGTGATGTTTAAGACCATCAAAACCCTCTCTTGATTATTGTTTTATCCGTTGTTGTTGATCAATGATATTACCGACCACATATATTGGAATTACAGGGCGAATGTTGCTGTCGGTTTTTAAATAGATCACATCTGCGTACCGCCCTTTTCCCATGCGGGTGTTCTCTACCCTCATCACACAGCGTCTTCGACCGTCTGCGCATTTTTCCTCCAGGTTGTATCGAATGAAGCGTCCGTCCTTGACGTTAATGTTTTGGATGGTAAACGGATATTCCTTGCGGGGGATGATTTCCACTTCGGCGTAAAGCGGCTGTCCGACAGGTCCTGCAAATCGTATACGATTCGGCCGGACTTCTGCAAATTTTTCAACAAGTCCGGTAACTGTCACGCTAAGCCCCGGTCGGGTTTTATCATTGGTCTGTATCCTGGCGCTTTCGCGGATTTTTTTGCCGCCGTAGCCGCTGGTATTTACTTTCACCTTAATTTTTCCCTCACCACCGGGAGGAATCTGTCTCGCACTGGAGACCGCCGTACATCCTCACCCAGTTCTGATTTTTTCAATAACCAGAGGCGTCGTTCCCTTGTTTTGTAAAATGAAATCATGCGTGACGGTTGTACCTTCCACCACCGGTTTAAACGTAAAGACCTGCTCTGTCAAAACGGCCTTCGGCGCTGTTTTGGCGATATTCTCAGCAGCTACGGAATTGATGGTGAACAAAAACAAAAAACATAGAAGAACCGTCATCATTTTCTGCTTCATCGGTCATTTTCCTTTCATGGATTCAAATTTCAAGACAACTCATCATCGCCTCGGTTCAAGGCCGGCTTGTTCCGTGGGAAAAAAGTGACATAAAAGAGATATGCCGCCGGGATCAAAAAAGATACATCTCGTAAAACGGTCCAGAAATTTATTGCACTGTCAGCAGTGGTGGAAAAGCAGCCGCAGTCGATATCCAGCCCTCGGGCCATGTTAAAGAGCAGGGCGCCTGTAAACGTCATCAACAGGAGATTGCTCATCACCACCGTGCCCGGCAACCAGAACCCGATTATCAGAAAACTTCCCAAAACCAGTTCCAGCCAGGGCAGCACAATGGCCGTTAAGTTGATGAATCCGTCCGGCAGGATCTGGTAACTATAGACTCCCTTTGCAAATGCCGCCGGATGGAGGATTTTGTCGAAACTGGCATAAATAAAGATTCCTCCCAGTATTAATCGGGCCGACAGCGTGAATATCCGGTGAAGATGCCATGGTTTTGTCTCTGCCGTCTTTTTTTCTGTTGAACAATTCATTGTGCCTTCACCGTTGTCACCGCAGGAAAGTTCACAGAGCAAATTCCCGTTTCCGCATTCAGTGGCTTCAAATTGCAGGATCGGATGATCGATCTGAAAAAGATGAATCAGGTCGTGGCGGATCTTTTGGGCCGGTTTTTCGGTGCGGCTGATCTGCTTTTCTTATTCCAGAATTTGGCATGCAGCATTCAAGAACCGTCATTGCCTTTTTCAACCGGGAGTCAGCTTTCCTGCCAAACCGTCCACCCGTTCACCAGAACCCGTACATTACTGAAACCCATGTCCTTCAAAAAGATTGCCAGATCATGGCTCAGGTTGCAGGTTTCGCCGTCGCAGTAAGTAATAATCGTGGTGTCCGACGAAATATTTTTTGTCGCCTCAACAAATCGCTGCTCGACCTCGTGCCAGGGAAGACTGCGTGCGCCTGAAATGTGTCCGTTTTCATAGTCTTCCCAAGATCGGGCATCAAAGAACACCGCCCTCTTTTCCGTAAACAGCTTTTCTGCTTCGACAAGGGATATATCCAGGCGTTTTCCATCCGCCGTGATCTCATGTGCTTTGATGGACCAATCCGCCTTAAACGGCATAGTGTCGGCACGAAAATAGTTGACAAAAAGCCCTGTAAGCCCAGCAATTAAAATGATCGCCGGCATTTGCCAAGTTACTTTTATCCAAGTGTTATTCGGTTTTATCGGCATCGGAAAAACAAATCGAGCGAACCCCATAATCACCCATTAACACGTTGATTCGCCAATCGTTTTCAGAAACTTTATCGACGAGTTCTTTTTCAATGTAAAGCTCGATTCCATTTGCTTCAAAGAAAACATATTTCCGGTTATTTACGGGTTTCCCGATCCGCCCGATCGGCCCTTTAACACCTCTTCATCAGCCGACGACGGTCGCTCCATTGAAGACAGACATGACACCGCCCCTGTCTGAAATAAAATCGACCAAAAAATCGGAAAGCTGTATATGAAATAGTTTAAAGATTCTCATCGATTTTTATGAAACAATCAGGTATAAAATCGATCGGACTGCCCGGGGCCGTAACTGACCTCGAAAACCGGCACTCAATGAGGCTGCAAGGCTTTTTCGATCTGCTTAGCGAGGCTGCCCTTGATATATTCAAGTGCCTTTTCTTTATTCTCATCCAGGGCAATGGCCAATACCTGCTGGACATCTGAAACGTCCAGTTCTATCTGTATTTTTCTCAAATTCATTTAATATCTACTCTTCTGACAATTTCATGTCCCCACAAAGGGATATACAATAAAATAAATCCCTAAAAGGCAGATCACCATACCGGCGCCTTTGCGGAACCAGTTTCCGGCGCCTTGCCAGGCACTGTTTTCCAGCAGCCGCCTGACCGTGGCGGTGGAACTGCCGGCAATCATGATCGGCAGGCAGTGACCCACGGCGAACAACACAATAAAAAGAATTCCGGCTGCAAGTTTTTGCTGGATCGTAATAATCGCCAAAATCGGGGCGATAAATCCGAAGGTACAGGAACCTGAAAGAACCCCGTACGCCAGACCCAGTGCAAAGGCCCCGAACAGCCCTTTTAAGTTCAGACGATACAGCAAGCTTCCGGACATGCTGCATTTCTCAACGCCCAGCATTCCCAGGGCCACCCAGACCAACACCAGGCCGATCAGAATCTGCCAGTAATTCCCCACATCGCCAAGCATCCGGCCCAGTAATGCGCAAACAACGCCGATGACAGCGATGGTGATAAACAGCCCCAGTGTAAACAGGGCCGCATAAGAACTTGCCTGTTTAGGGCTCAATGCCCGCTGCTGGCCGCCCACATAGGCAATGATCAGCGGAATCGATGCCAGATGGCAGGGGCTCAGCAGCACGCTGACCATGCCCCATATAAAACAACCCAGAGCGGCAATGGCAGTGCCACCGGCAATCCATTCATTGATGGTGATCAAAAAGGTATCCAGCATATAGAATATTCGAAAAATCGTTGATTGGTTTATTTTGCCCTGAAAAACCTGGTCCTTTGAGGCTGTGTCGTAATTAAAGTTGATTTTTTTCAAAAAACTTAAATAAATATAGAGACAAAAGCCGCGATATGTGATATAATCCTTATAATATAAGGAGGTTATATATGGCATATCGGTTTGGCAATCGCCACCAAATGGTATTACTTCCACAAAGCATTGAAGAATATGTCGCCGCAGATGATCCTGTTCGAGCCTATGATGCTTTTGTGGAGGCTTTGGATTTCAATGCGCTTGGGATTGATATCAATCCTCATAAAGTTGGCAATGCCCAATATGATCCCAAGGCCATGGCCAAGCTTTTGGTTTACGGCTATTCTTATGGAGTAAAAAGCTCCCGCAAACTGGAACGCGAAACGCACCATAATCTGGCCTTTATATGGCTTATGGGTGGTTTGAAACCAGACCATAAAACCATCGCTGAATTTCGTCGTAAAAACAAAAACAGTATCCAACAGGTATTAAAGCAATGTGCCCGTATGTGTATCAAGCTTGATTTGATTGCGGGCAATGTCCTTTTTGTTGATGGAACCAAAATCCGTGCCAATGCATCAGCTAGTCGTACGCATGAAAAAGTATGGTACCAACAGCAGTTAAAAAAAGTCGACCAACGCATTGAACAACTGCTGCAAGAATGTGAGGGCGTCGATCAGCAAGAGCAACAGCTTGATTCCTTTGTTACGATGGATAAAAAGCTTTCAAAAACCAAGGCCCTAAAAATTACAATTCAAGAAGTCCTTTCAGAGTTCGAAAACTCTGGGCGCCAAAAGATCAATCAAACGGATCCGGATTGCGCCAATATGCACAGTATCCAGGGCAAGCATGCGAGCTATAA
>JABMQM010000550.1 GCA_013203195.1 Desulfobacteraceae bacterium
AAACGGAGTTCTTCCGATACACAGCGGCCATCATCGAGTTTTAGCGGTTTGCCGGAACCTTCGAGGTTGTCAAACTCCCCATTTTTTTGAGCGTTTAAAATGCGTCTTTCTACGATTTTTGTGAAACCCGGAATCATTACCAATTCCTCTTTTGCGTTCATCTTGGTGCAAGGTTATAATGTTACAATTTTTGTCAAAGGTGCAACCCTAATTGAACTCCATTAGGATATAATACATCCCTAAACAGCTTTTCAAGGAATAATGTGGTTTTAACCCATATTTCTGATAAAGAGTTTGTACCTATTAATCTGCAAGGGGATCCCTGTGCCGGTTGCGTGCCGGTTCCAATTCCACCCGCTTGGGCCAGAAACCGTATCTCAACCGGTGGACCAGCAGACGAGCATCACTGAGCAGCGTCAGCAGGCTGGGAACCAGCACCAGGGTTAAAACGGTTGCAAAGGCAATACCTGCAGCTATGGAAAGCGCCATGGGGATGAGAAACTTGGCCTGCAGATCCGTTTCCATAATCAGCGGAGCCAGTCCGCCCACCGTACTGATCGACGTAAGAAAGACGGCCCGGAAACGCCGCGCACCGCCGCTTAGGATGGCCTCGAAAAAGGGCATGCCCTCGGCGATGTTTTCGTTGATCCGTTCGATCAGGACAATGGCGTCGTTGACCACAACACCTGTAAGGGCCACCATCCCGAATATACTCATGATTGACAGGTCATACCCTAGCAGCAGGTGCCCCATAACCGCACCGATGATTCCAAACGGTATCGTAAACATAATGATAAAAGGCTGGGCATAGGAGCGGAACATAGTGGCGATAATAATGAAAATCCCTAAAAGGGCCAGAGGGTACCCCACATACAGACTGTCGAATGACTCCCGCATCTTTTTCTGCTCTCCCTGAAGTTCCACATGGACCTTCGGATACCGTCGCTTAAGCTGTGGGAAGAAGTTTGATGCAAGCTCGGCGAAAATCTCGTTGGCGTTGGCTTTATTGGTATCCACGCCGGCACTGACCACCACCCGGCGCATCCCGTCGGTTCTGGTAATGGTGGTGTATCCCGGAGCAAAAGAGATGTCCGCCACCGACATCAACGGAACTTCATGCCCGCCGGGAGTCCTTATGCGCACCCTTTCAAGGTCTGAAATCCGGCTGCGTTCAGCGGCCGTATAGCGAACCTTGATGCGGATGTCGTCCCGTCCCCGTTGCAGACGCACGGCTTCATCCCCGTAATAACCGGCATAGATCTGTCTTGCCAGATCTTGGACGGTCAGCCCCAGAGTCCGGGCTTCGGGCTTTAGCTGCAGACGCAGCTCGTTTTTTCCCGGCGAATAGTCGCTGTTGATCTGGTAGACCCCCTCAAATTTGCGGAGCCGCTCCATAAGGTCATCGGCGGCAGCCAGAATAACGTCCATATCATGCCCCTGAAACCATATTTCAATGGGAGCCCCTGGAGGTCCGGCCTGCAATCCTTGAAATGTCAAAGATTTTACACCCGCTAACAAGCCTATTTCCTTTTCCCACTGAACCATCAAATCTTTGGAATGAACCCCGCGACGCTCGGAATCGAGCAGTATGGCCTGCACCGAACCGAGGTGAGGCCCTGACCGGGGTATATTTTCGATAGTCTGGCCGATCAGGACCATGCGGTCTTTGATCATTGGATCTCCGGAGCGGGTTTTGATGCGTTCAGCCAGGCGCAGCAGAGCGGCGTCGATCTGCTCAATCGCTTGCCGGGTAATCTCCGGCGGTGTCCCGCTGGGAAATTCTACGGTCGATGTCATGATAAATCCGTCAACCTCCGGAAAAACTTCAAATTTGAGAACGCCTCCCCTGATCAGCCCGATGGTCAACAGCAGAATACTGATGGCGATACAAAATGAAATATAGCGCCAGTAAAGGGCCTTGCTCAAAAGCGGCGTGTAAATGCGGGCCACAAACCATTCCATGGACGAACTGGTCAGGCGGTGCACTATCTCCAGCTTACGAATTAAGGGATGATGATTAGTGCTGCTCGCATTGGGGTCCGGTAGATGGCTGAGATGAGCCGGCAGCAGCAGCAGACATTCCAGCAGGGATATCGCCAGGCAGGCAATCACCACCGCCGGCATGATGGCGATGAACTTGCCCATA
Source organism: Desulfobacteraceae bacterium (assembly GCA_013203195.1). Taxonomy (GTDB): domain Bacteria; phylum Desulfobacterota; class Desulfobacteria; order Desulfobacterales; family UBA11574; genus Desulfatibia_A. The sequence goes on from JABMQM010000550.1 coordinate 2,147, forward strand.
ATTCCACCGACATAGAAAAGCGGTATAAACGCCACTATGGTTGTAATCACAGCCGCAGTCACCGGCATACCCACCTCGACGACACCGTCGACGGCCGCCTTTAAAGGCGGTTTGCCCTGCTTGCGGTGGAAATAAATCGCTTCGCCCACCACAATGGCATCATCAACCACAATACCAAGAACCATGATCAGTCCGAACAGCGATATCATGTTGATGGTGCCGCCGATGGCCCACAGGATGGCCAGGGCGCCGGCAATGGAAATAGGGATTCCCATGCCGCCCCAGAAAGACAGCCGGGCGTTTAGAAACGACCACAGCACCAGAAAGACAATCATCAGACCGATAAGGCCGTTTTTGGTTAAAAGATTGATACGCGACCGCAGCATCTGGGTATTGTCATAAAGTATTTTGAAATTGGCGCCGGGCGGCAGTTGCTGCTGCTTTTGCAAGATAAACTGCTGAACAGCCTCTGATATGACCAGAGCGTCTTCTTCTTTGGTTTTATAGACGATGAGCATGACAGAGGGTTTGCCGTTTATCAGGGCATTGATGGGGTCTTCTGCAAATCCGTCGTTAATGGCGGCCACACGATCCAGGGTAATGATTTCACCCTGGGGTCGGGCCAGGATGACGATGGAAGCGAGCTCCTCACCCGTGTATTTGCGTCCCATGGTCCGCACCCGGATCTCTTCGCCCCGGGTGCGGATGGTTCCACCTGCCAGGTTCAGGTTGCTGCGCCGCACCGCATCCACCACCATGTCAAATGTCAGCCCGTATTCACGCAGCCGCTGTTCGGAAACCTCGATGCCGATTTCATATCCGCGGGCACCGAAAATTTCCACCTGAGAAACTTGGGGAAGCTGTTGGATTTCGTCTTTAGTTTTCTCCGACCACTCCTTGATCCTGCGCTCGGACATATCCCCGGAAAGGTAGAGCAGCAACACCGAATCTTTGAGCATCAGTTCGGTAATTACCGGCTTTTCGGCATCGACCGGAAAGGTAGAGATAGCGTTCACCTTGGATCGGACTCTGTCGAGAACATCGCTTACATCGTAATCTTTTTTGACCTCTATAATGGCGCTGCCGATATTTTCGCTCGACTTGGTGGTGTACTGCTTGATACCTTCCAGGCCTTCTACGGCCTCTTCGATCTTTTGACTGATACCCTCTTCGACCTCTTCAGGGTCGGCGCCGGGGTAGGGGACCGAAATCGTGATCATATCCAAAGAAAATTCCGGAAAAGTCTCCCGGATCATGGACATGCTGGCGATACCCCCGGCAATCAAGATCAGAACGAGAACGATATTGGCAAATACCGTGTTGCGGGCAAATGCCGCCAATAAGTTCTTCATGATGGCCTTTTATGTTTGCTTTTTATCGTGAGTAATGTATTTTCCAGCGGACGATGCTCGGCACTTTTTCAAGACCGGAAAACCATGCGCTTGCTTTCTCTGTTTTTTCTTTTTTAAAACGGAGCCTCCGGCGCGCATC
>JABMQM010000551.1 GCA_013203195.1 Desulfobacteraceae bacterium
AATCGTATTGAATTGAATCTGGGATATTCCAACCCGGTCAAGTTTGATCTTCCCGAGGGTGTTGACGCTACTGTAGATAAACGCAACAACATAACACTTGCGGGTATCGACAAGGAACTGTTGGGGCATACTGCTGCTGCAATTCGGAGGTTGAGGCCTCCGGAACGCTATAAGGGTAAAGGGATCAAGTACGCTGAAGAGCATATTCAGCGCAAAGCAGGCAAGACCGGGGCTAAAGGCGCCTAACGAATAACTATTAACAAATATAGGTTTAAGGTGTAGAAAATGGGATCGTTAGCCGTAAGAAAACAGGCCCGTATGAAAAGAAAAAAACGAATCAGAAAGAATATTTTTGGCAGCAAAGAGCGGCTGCGACTTAGTGTTTTTAGAAGTTCCCGACATATTTATGCACAGATTGTAGACGATACGTGTGGAGATACTATTGCAGCGGCATCGAGTCTGGAAAAAGCCGTTAAAGAACAACCTAAATTTGACAACAAAGTTGCTGTGGCAAATTATGTCGGCAAATTATTAGGGGAACGGGCAGTTGGAAAGGGGTTGAAGAAGGTGGTTTTTGACCGCAATGGATTTTTGTACCACGGTAGAGTCAAAGCTGTTTCTGACGGCGCGCGCGAAGCAGGATTGGATTTTTAGCGATTTATCAAAGAGTGAAGGAGGCAATTCCCTTGTTTAAGCAGGATAAGGAAGAAGGTCAACTAATCGATAAGGTTGTCTATATCAACCGGGTTGCAAAAGTAGTCAAAGGTGGTCGCAGGTTCAACTTCAGTGCGATCGTTGTCGTCGGTGACGGTGAAGGGAGCGTTGGTTTTGGACTTGGTAAAGCAGGAGAAGTCCCGGAGGCGATCCGTAAAGGTGTAGAAAAAGCCAAAAAAAACATGGTTAAAGTTTCCTTGAGTGAAGGTACAATACCTTATACTGTTATCGGAAAATATGGCGCCGGAAAGGTTTTATTGAAGCCTGCGTCCGCAGGTACCGGTCTTATTGCCGGCGGTGCGGTGCGGGCTGTGCTCGAAGCTGTCGGCGTTCAGAATATTCTGACCAAGTGTATGGGATCACATAACCCTCATAATGCCGTCAAAGCCACCATTGAAGGACTTTGTCAATTGCAGAGCAGAGAACAGGTGGCCGCCAGGCGTGGTTTGGCAGTGGAAGACCTCTAACTTAGTTATATTGGTTGTGTTTGATTAGTTTACAAACACAACCAATTACATAGAAAAACAAAAATATTTCATGTAAGATTGCCTGCCGGCAAATGAAGGATGCCAAAAGGAACTATATATGTCCGGTAAAATAAAAATAACTCTTGTTAAAAGTATGATTGGAAGGCCGGAGAAACACCGCCGGGTATTGCGCGGCATGGGACTGACAAAGTTGAACCGGACGGTTGAGCTTGAAGACACCCCTTCCATCAGGGGGATGGTGTTTAAAGTGTCACATTTGGTTAAGACCGAGGAGATGATCGATGAAGCTAAATGAATTGTCACCGCCGGCCGGATCACGCAGACCTCGGAAACGTTTGGGACGCGGTGTCGGGTCAGGAACCGGTAAAACCGCCGGCAGGGGGACAAAGGGACAGAACAGCCGTAGCGGCGGTGGTGTAAGACCCGGTTTTGAGGGTGGTCAAATGCCGATTCATCGCCGTCTGCCTAAGCGTGGATTCACAAATATATTCAAAAAGAAGATAGCAGTCGTTAACATACGTGATCTTTCAAAATTCGAAAGCGGTAGTGTTGTAGATGAAATAGAACTTGTCCGCATGGGCCTTGTGAAAGGCCGCAGAGATGGTGTTAAACTTTTAGCACAGGGCAAGATCGACATTCCGCTGACCGTAAAAGTGCACGCAGCCAGCAGGGGAGCTATTGAAAAAATCAAAGCTGCGGGCGGCGAAGTAGAGGTTATATAATATGGTTGGCAGCGGGTTTGGCAATATCTTCAAAATACCCGAACTGAAAAAACGAATACTTTTTACGTTTGCGCTTTTAATAGTATATCGTATCGGTGTGCATGTGCCGACCCCGGGTATCGACAGGATTGCCCTGGCGGCATTTTTTAAAGAAACAGCGGGGACGTTGCTGGGGCTTTTTGATATGTTTTCAGGGGGTGCCTTAGAGCGCTTGTCTGTATTTGCCTTAGGGATCATGCCGTATATCAGCGCATCGATTATCCTGCAGCTTCTAACCGTAACAATTCCACATCTTGAGCGCCTTTCGAAAGAAGGAGAACAGGGCCGCAAAAAAATTACACAGTACACCCGTTACGGAACCGTCCTTTTAAGTGTCATCCAGGGATTTGGCATTAGTGTCGGACTTGAGAGTATGACGTCGCCGGGCGGTGCTCCCGTGGTTATCCATCCGGGCTTGGGGTTCAAGCTGATGACCGTGCTGACCCTGACAGCCGGAACCGCCTTTATCATGTGGCTGGGAGAGCAGATTACCGAACATGGTATCGGCAATGGTATTTCTCTTATTATTTTTGCCGGCATTGTTTGCCGAATGCCCGCTGCGATCGGCAATACCTTCCGCCTGCTTTCAACGGGAGATATGGGGATATTTGCTGTAATTATTCTGACACTAATGATGGTTCTGGTTGTCGCATTCATTATATACATGGAACAGGGGCAGCGCCGCATACCCGTCCAATATGCCAAAAGGGTCGTCGGCCGCAAGATGTATGGCGGTCAGAGCACTCACATCCCGCTTAAGGTGAATACATCCGGTGTTATCCCGCCGATTTTTGCCTCGTCGATTATCATGTTTCCGGCAACCCTGGCCAGCTTTGTAACGATTCCATGGATGAAGCAGATGGCCGATGCGATGAGACCGGGCAATCTGATGTATGAA
>JABMQM010000552.1 GCA_013203195.1 Desulfobacteraceae bacterium
CGCTACGCTTTAGGATCGCTTCCCTTAGGGAAAAGAAACTTTTGATCAATCCCCTTCAAGGCCGTTAGGCCGCTCCTCAAATGCAGCACTCTAATAACAAGTGGCAAACTTACCATATATTGCAGAGAATCTCGCCACCGACATTTTCTTTACGGGCCCTTTTGTCCGTCATAATGCCTTTTGATGTGGATAAAATCGCAATGCCCATACCATTGAGCACCTGCTTTATATCTTTACCTTTCACATAGACCCGTCTGCTCGGTTTGCTGACCCGCTCAAGGCCTATAATTGCATTAGACTGTCCAGGACCATATTTCAAATAAACTCGCAAGAGGCCCTGTTTGTCATCCTTTAAAAATTTATAATTTCTTATAAACCCTGCGCTCCGTAATACCTTCGCCAACTCGGTCTTAAGCTTTGAGCCGGGAATATCAACGCTGTTGAACTTTGCTTTTCCGGCATTTCTAATTCGGGTTAGTGTGTCCGCAATCGGATCACTCATCGACATGGTAATCTCCGTTTTTAAAATTTTTACCAGCTTGACTTTACTACGCCTGGAAGCTTGCCTTGTGAAGCAAGATTTCGAAAACAAATACGGCAAATTCCAAATTTTCTCAGAAAACCCCTTGGTCTACCACAAATCGGGCACCGATTGTAACTTCTTACCTTGAACTTGGGTTTTTGCAAAGCCTTAATTCTCAACGCTTTCTTTGCCAAATTATCCCCCTCTTTTTGGATTGACGATTGAAGATTGTTGATTGAATGTTTTCATAAATCTTCAATGCTCAATTTTCATTCTTCAACTTCGAAACGGCATGCCTAACAGTCTCAGGAGTTCCCTGCCCTCTTCATCAGTATCGGCGGTTGTAACAATAGAGATGTTCAGCCCTTTTACCCTATCGATTTTATCATAATCAATCTCGGGAAAAATAATATGTTCTTTGATTCCCAGGCTATAATTCCCATGACCATCCATTGCTTTAGGCGTAAGGCCCCTGAAGTCTCGAACACGCGGCAGGGCGATGTTCACCAGCTTGTAATAAAAATCATACATACGCTTGCGCCGCAATGTAACCATGCATCCTATGGGCATCCCTTCTCTTAGCTTAAAAGCAGCGATAGACTTTCTGGCCCGCGTTACCACCGGTTGTTGACCTGAAATGGTTTTTAGCTCTTCCTTGGCGGAATCCAGCAATTTTATATTATGAATCGCTTCACCCAAGCCCATATTCAAAACAACCTTTTCAAGTTTCGGCACCTGCATAATGTTTTTGTACTTAAAGGTTTCTTCCAGCTTGGGAACAACTTCTTTATGGTAATAATCTTTTAACTGTGACATTAAACTCCTCCGGCATCCAAAGTTAAATCCGCGACTTTTTACGAGATCATCAACCTTGGGGTTACGAATCAATGATTTCGCTGCATTTCCTGCAGACACGTATCTTTTTTCCGTCCTCCAGGCGCTTCATTTTGATGCGTATGGGTGTCACACACTTATTGCACATCAACATTACGTTGGACCTTTGGATCGGGCCCTCACTTTCGATAATGCCACCCTGACGATGCTGACCACCCGGCCTTACATGCCGTTTTATAATATTGATATTTTCAACCACAATCCGGTTATTTTTTCTATTTATTTTCAACACTTTGCCGATTTTACCCTTGTCTTTACCGGCAATAATTCTAACTTTGTCGTCCTTTTTTATACGGTATTTTTCGGTTATCATAACTCCATTCCCTACAGGCCCCCGAATGCTGAAGTCGGTATCACCTGGTGTTGAACTGCAAAGCGAGCGCATTCCTCGCAGCTTGACTTCGACGAGTTCAGTCGAGTCGCTGCAGGGAGTTTCCATTTTGACTCAATTAGGGTATTATAACACTTCCGGAGCCAGTGAAATAATTTTCATAAATCTTTTGGCTCGCAGCTCCCTTGCCACCGGTCCAAAAATTCGTGTTCCGATTGGGTCCTTGTTTGGATTAATCAAAACCGCTGAGTTATCATCAAACCTTATCAATGACCCGTCCGACCGTCTGATTTCCTTTTTGGTACGCACCACAACAGCCCGCAAGACCTCTCCCTTTTTGACCTTGGTATTCGGTATCGCTTCTTTGACAGATACAGTAATGATATCACCAACACTTGCATAGCGCCTGCGTGAACCTCCCAGAACTTTTATGCAATACAACACCTTTGCTCCTGAGTTGTCGGCCACCGTTAATTTCGTCTCTGACTGGATCATCTGTTCTGTTTTCCTTTATATTCAGATATATTCAGACCGCCTTTTCGACTATCTTCCTGACACGCCATTTTTTGGTCTTGCTTAGCGGTCTGGTCTGGACTATCAACACCCTGTCGCCTGTATTGGAGGCATTATGTTCGTCGTGTGCTGCAAACTTCGAACATCTCCTGACATACTTATGATAAATTCGGTGCTTAACCAGCCGCTCAACCAGCACAACAACGGTCTTGTCCATCTTATCACTGACAACAGTCCCGATCATTTGTCTTCTCAATCTTCGCTTTTCCATGGCAGCTATTCTTTATCCGTATTGTTTTTTAGTTCCGATTCTCTTACGATGGTTTTGATTCTGGCAATATCACGCTTGGTCTGCTTCATCTTCTGAGGATTTTCAAGCTGACCGATTTCGTGTTGAAATCGTAAATTAAACAGCTCCTCTTTAAGTCCAGTCACCTTGCGGTACATTTCTTCCAAGCTTAATTCTATAATCTCACTCGCTTTCACTAAATATCGCTCCTCTCAACAATCCTTGTTTTTACTGTAAGTTTGTGAGAAGCCAGCCGGAGTGCTTCTTTTGCCGTCTCCTTATCGACTCCCTCCATTTCATAAAGGATTCTTCCGGGACGAATAACTGCAACCCAGCCTTCCGGTGCTCCCTTTCCTTTTCCCATTCTGACTTCAGCAGGTTTTTTGGTAAAAGGCTTGTCCGGAAATATTTTTATCCATATCTTACCGCCCCTTTTGACATGCCGAGTCATAGCGATACGTGCGGCCTCAATCTGTTTAGCGCTGATCCAGCCGCATTCTGTAGCCTGCAACCCAAATTCACCAAAATCGAGGTTGCAGCCTCGGTATGCAACCCCCTTCATTCTGCCTTTTTGTTTTTTGCGAAATTTTACCTTCTTGGGACTCAACATGTCTTTTAGCTCCTCAAAGCACCAGTTCGATCAACCAGCCTCAACTCCGATCGGATCTTTTTTTAAAATTTCGCCCTTAAAAATAAATACCTTGATACCTATAATACCATAAGTTGTTCGGGCCGCGGTGAAACCGTAGTCAATATCAGCCCTTAAAGTATGCAACGGCACCCGGCCTTCGCGATACTGTTCGGTTCTGGCCATCTCGGCACCGCCCAGACGTCCTGAACATATAACCTTAATTCCCTCGGCACCAAAGCGCATTGCTGAAGAAATTCCGCGTTTCATGGCACGCCGAAAGGCAACCCTTCTGATTATCTGAAGGGCAATATTTTCGGCCACAAGCTGGGCGTCAAGCTCAGGTTTTCTGACCTCCTGAATATCAATAAGAACTTCACTGGTTATTATTGTTTCAAGTTCTTTTTTGAGCAGAGATATCTCAGCGCCTTTTTTACCGATGACAATTCCGGGCCTGGAAGTGAATACCCGCAGCTTAACACGCTTGGCAGATCTTTCAATTTCCACTTTGGCAATACCAGCGTGGTAGAGTTTGTCTTTGATAAACTGTCTGATTTTATAATCTTCAAGGATATAATCAGCGTATTTCTTCCCGGCATACCACCGTGACTCCCAAGTTTTAACAATTCCTAATCTCAACCCTATCGGATTTACTTTCTGTCCCAAACTTGTATCCCCCTTTTACGTCGTTTCTTCTGCTAAGATAACGGTGATATGAGAAGTCCTTTTTAATATCCGTGTTCCTCTACCCCGTGCTCTGGCCTTAAAACGCTTCAACGTCGGACCCTGATCAGCGATGATATTGCGAACAACCAGTGAATCTACATCTATATCCGAACGCTGATCCGCATTCGATACAGCACTGCGAACAATTTTTTCAACAAGGTGTGCCGCCTTTTGGGGCATAAACTTGAGTATCTCCAGCGCGGTCTCTACCGGTTTGCCCTTAACGGCGTCAATCATTATGTGAACTTTCTGCGGGGAAATGCGTACATACTTTGATACAGCTTTAACTTCCATTATATGTAGGTTCCTTTGTCAGGTTCTTATCTTCTCAATTTGGATTTCTTGTCGGAAGCATGCCCATAATACGTGCGCGTTGGAGAAAATTCACCCAATTTGTGGCCCACCATGTCCTCTGTGATAAATACCGGTACAAACTTTCTTCCGTTGTGAACTGCCAGCGTAATACCAACCATTTCAGGAACAATTGTCGACCGCCGCGACCATGTTTTGATAACCCGGCTGCTGCGAGTTTCCTGGGACACAATAATTTTCTGTAAAAGTTTTGGATCAATAAACGGACCTTTTTTCAACGACCGGGGCATATCTTCTCCTGTGTGTTAATTATACTATACACGGCTATAATCTACGCTTTGATATTTTGTATTCTGCCTCTTGTCATTCGTCATTTGTTACTAGTCATTAGGAATCGGCAACCAATGACAAATGACAAGTGACTGTTAACCATTAACTATTTACGTTTTTTTACAATTAAGCGACTGCTTTTTCTTTTCCTGCGGGTCTTAAAACCCTTTGAGGGTACACCCCACGGGCTGCAAGGATGACGCCCACCCGAGGATCTGCCTTCACCCCCGCCCATTGGATGGTCGACCGGGTTCATGGCAACACCTCTAACCTTTGGCCGCCGGCCGAGCCAGCGCTTGCGGCCCGCTTTACCCAAAGATATGTTCTCGTGCACCACATTCCCGATTTGTCCGATGGTGGCTTTGCATTTTGCAAGGACCATGCGAACTTCACCGGATGGAAGTTTAATCAAAGCATAACGGCCTTCCTTAGCCATCAACTGGGCATAGGTCCCGGCACTTCTGACAATCTGCCCCCCTTTGCCCAGATGCAATTCAACGTTATGAATATGCGTACCCAGAGGAATATTAATCAGCGGAAGCGTATTGCCGGGTTGAATATCGGCTTCAGGCCCGGAAACCACGGTATCACCGACCTTAAGATTAATCGGTGCCAGGATGTACCGCTTCTCGCCGTCGGCGTAATGCAAAAGTGCAATTCTGGCCGATCGGTTGGGGTCATATTCTATTGTGGCAACTTTAGCCGGGATCCCTGTCTTATCCCTCTTAAAGTCGATAACTCTGTAATGCCGTTTATGACCACCTCCGCGATGTCTACAGGTAATTCGACCATGAACGTTACGTCCGCCTGTTTTTTTAATAGCCCTGAGCAGACTCTTTTCAGGTGTTGTGCTTGTAATTTCGTCAAATGATGTATATGACTGAGCCCGTCGTCCGGGAGAGGTCGGTTTTACTTTTTTTACAGCCATTATATTATCCCTTTAAGCTCCTTCAAAAAAATCAATGCGTTCACCGGGCATTAAGGTTACAATTGCTTTTTTCCAATCCCTGCGTTTTCCAACAATCCAGCCTCTTCTTTTGGTCTTGCCCTTAACCTGCATGGTTCTTACTACGGCCACCTTGACATTGAAGATACCTTCGACGGCTTTTTTAATCTCAAGCCGGTTGGCCATGCGGTCGACTTCAAACGTAAACTGATTGGAAGCTTCTTTTTGGATATTGGTCTTTTCGGTAATTACCGGGCGTCTAATAATATCGTACTGAATCATGAGAGCAGCCTCCCTTCAATGTTTTTCAAGGTAGACTCGAGCAGAATTAAATTTTCATATTTAAGGATGTCGTATACGTTCAACCCCTCGACTCTCATGACTTTGAAACCCGGGACGTTTCTGGATGCAAGTTCCAGCCGTTCATCCTTTTGAGCGGTCACGATCAAGGCACTGCTTATATCAAGTGCATTGACAACCTCTAAAAATTCTTTGGTCTTAGTCTCTTCAAGGTCCAATTTGTCAAGCACGACAAGCTTGTTGTCCCGCAGTTTGATGCTCAAGGCCATTTTAAGTGCAAGCTTTCGGACCTTTTTAGGCACCTTGTATGCATAAGACCTGGGATCAGGGCCAAAAACAGAACCACCGCCTCGCAATAGCGGAGACTTAATGTCGCCGGGACGTGCCCGACCGGTTCCTTTCTGTCTGAATAGTTTCCGGCCGCTGCCTATTATATCGCTGCGATGTTTTACAGCCGCAGAGCCTGCACGTCTGCCGGCAAGTTGCATGGTTACAACTTCATGCAAAATGCTCCCTTTCACAGGCAGATTGTATATGTCGTCCGTAAGATCCGCCTGTGAAATTTTTTCCGCATTACTGTCAAGAATATCTACGACCGCCATAATATTCTCATTCAACTTTCTTTTTGTAAAAGTTCAATAACTTCCCGTTGAGCAGATGCACTCAATGGAGGTTTATTTGCCGAACTTGAGTTTATTAATTGAGACCAGCCCGGATTTTGAACCCGGCACCGCACCTTTTATCATTATAAGGTTCTGTTCCGGCCTGATGTCGACAATTTCCAGATTTCGAACCGTGTTGCGTTCATTTCCAAAATGTCCCGGCATTTTTTTGCCTTTTATAACTTTAGCAGGTGTTGCACTGCAACCGATGGAGCCCGGAATTCTATGGCTGTGACTACCGTGGGTCTTTTTGCCGCCATGAAATCCGTGTCGTTTGATGACACCTGCAAACCCTCTTCCTTTGCTCCTGCCGGTAACTTCAACGCGTTCGCCGACTTTGAACATATCCGGGCTGATTGTCTGACCGAGACTGAATTCATCGGGATTATCTACAGAGACTTCCCTCAAAAACGCAAAGCCCTCTTGCCCGCTCTTTTTAAGATGTCCCTCAATAGGCTTGTTGATCCGGGACGCTTTTTGCTCGCCAAAACCTAGCTGAAGGGCATTATATCCATCAGTCGCCACAGTCTTTATCTGGGTAATTACGCACGGACCGACCTGTAGCACCGTTACCGGCACGCGCTCACCTTCCGGGGTATAAATCCCCGTCATCCCCAATTTTTTCCCAATCAATCCTTTACACATGACGATTCCACACTTTCTAAAGTTTTATTTCAACATCTACGCCGGGAGAAAGATCCAGTTTCATCAACGCATCAACGGTTTGCTGCGTCGGTTCCAGAATATCCAGAAGCCGCTTATGGGTTCTGATTTCGAACTGCTCTCTGGATTTTTTGTCTATATGCGGAGACCTCAGAACACAGTATTTATTGATCCGAGTCGGCAACGGAATCGGCCCAACCACTTTTGCTCCTGTTTTGACGGTTGTATCCACGATATCTGCTGCCGACTGATCCAGAAGCTTATGATCGTACGCCTTTAGTCTGATCCTGATTTTTGTATTTGCTATCATAATATATCTTTCGTTATTCGATAATTTCGCTGACCACGCCGGCGCCGCCGGTCCGGCCGCCTTCCCTGATGGCAAAACTGAGCTCTTTTTCCATCGCGATCGGCGTTAAAA
>JABMQM010000553.1 GCA_013203195.1 Desulfobacteraceae bacterium
GTGCCTTTGTGCCTTAGTGGCTGAACTGTAACAAAAAAACTTGTTTTGTATGAACCTCGGACTGACGTGGATTCACACAGACTTCTTTGGCTATCCAAGAAACTGTTGATTTTAAAATGCTGATTCGGTATAAAAAAAGCCTCCACCGAAATGGAAGAAGCCTGTTTAATGGGATTCAGTGGAGGCTCTGAGTAAGGAAAACTGGAGACAGCACTCCTTTAACTCAATCCTCGCATATCAATAAAAATCCTGCGGGTCAATTCAAAACCCGCGATAAAAACTTTAATCGGAGGTTTCAGATAATACTATTATGATACTTAAAAAAATCTTCCCGTGTCTATTGGCAAGCTTCCTGATGGGACCGGCATTAACTTTTTCCGTTTTTGCCGCTGAAAAACCTGTTGAAATATTGACCCTCAAGCAGACAATCGAAAGCGCCATAGAAGCCAATATCGGACTGCAATCATCACAGGAAGGAACAAAAGCGGCTCAGGCCACTCAAAAAGGACAGAAAACACTTTTTCTCCCAACCTTTAATGTTACCTACAAATTGGATCGTGATGATTCAGCTTTCAGCGTCGGTGGCAGCGTATTTGGCTCTAAACAGGAATACTCTTTGATAACCACAGTCACTCAGCCGATCTTTACAGGGTTTGCTAATTTAAATCAGTACAAGATCGCAAGCCTGGGTCTCGATGTGGCGAAAATCAACGAAAAGCTTGTCCGCCAGGATATTATCTTTAATGCCAAAAGGATCTATTTTTCAATGTTAGAGGCCCAAAAACTGTTTGATATCGCCCAAAAAACCGTAACACAGCTCAAAGCTCATACGGAAGTGGCCCAGAACTATTATCAGGTCGGGATGACCCCTTTAAACGATTATCTGCAGGCCCAGGTTGAACTGGCCAATGCCGAGCAGGACCTCATTGTTGCCAAAAACAACTTAGAAAATGCTGAATCGGATTTTAACCTTCTCCTGCGCAGACCACTGGAAACCCCCGTAAAAATAGATGATATTACAGACTATTTTTCATTTGAGCAAGATCTTGACTATTGTTTTGCCGAAGCTGACAATAACCGACTGGAAGTTAAAGTGGCCACGTTGGAGGTTGAGATTAAGGAAAAGGAGGTAAGGCTTGCCGGGAAAAATTATTACCCTTCAATTGACCTCCAGGGCAGTTATTTCAACATCGGCGCCGATTGGGATGTTAACGGCGGAACAGGTATTACCGATCCCAGCGGCTGGAACATTTTAGCCACAGCGTCGTGGAATTTCTGGGAGTGGGGCCGGACTTCATACGGAGTCCATGAGAAACATTCTCGTTTATCTCAGGCGCGGCTTCAAAAAACAGAAATCTTAGACAACATTCATCTGCAGGTAAAAAAAGCCTATCTGAGAACACAAGAAGCGGAAAAGGCTATCATCACGGTTGAACGGGCCATTGAACAGGCCAAGGAAAACTTCAGAATTAACGAGGAGCGTTACAAAGCACAGGTAGCCACCTCCACCGACGTTCTGGATGCCCAGACACTCCTTGCCAGAACAGTTACCAATTATTATAAAGCTTTGTACGCATTTAAAACATCAAAAGCTGCTCTGTACCGGACCATTGGTCAGGAGATTATTGAATGATTGACACTCAAAGCAAAAATTCAATCATTCAAATTTTCCGTGTTTATAAAAAATACGGCGGCAAGCATGCTCTTACCGACGTCACCCTTGATATTCCCAAAAACGACTCCCTGTTAATCAGCGGTCCCAGCGGAGCAGGCAAAACAACACTGCTGAAGCTTTTGTACCTTGCTGAAAAAGTATCGGCAGGGCAAGTATTGGTAGACGGCATGAATCTGGCGCGGATTTCCCGCAAACGCATACCCTTTTTAAGACGCAAGCTTGGAATAATATTTCAGGATTACAAGCTGATACCTACCAAAACCGTATTTGATAACGTTGCGATTGTTCTCGAAGCTATGGGAACAAAAAGGCGCTTGATCCAGAAAAAGGTAAAAAGTGTGCTCAGAACTGTCGGAATGGAGGAAAGAATCAACTCGTTTCCCCCGATTCTTTCCGGTGGTGAACAGCAGAGAGTCGCTGTTGCCAGGGCTGTTGTCGGCGACCCCATAATCATCCTTGCCGACGAACCTACCGGCAGCCTGGACTCAGATTCTGCCAATATAATTATTGAACTTCTTAAAAAATTCCACACTCGCGGCACCACGCTTGTCATCGCAACCCACGACAAAGAGTTGCTCAATAAAATTGGCGGCCGCATTGTCCATTTGAAACAGGGCTGTTTGCAGCCGTCAGCGTAACTGCTTACAAAAGTGTTTAAAAGTGATATTTTTATGATTCTTCACTATAAACGTGCCATCCAGGACATTTTGGATCACAAGTTTTTGAATGCGGTGACCATCATTACCATTGCGATATCGATTCTTATTGTCAGCGCTTTTGCGCTTTTTTTTGTCAACGCCAGCGATATCATCAGTTCCTGGCAAAAAGGCGTTCGAATCATGGCCTATCTAAGGCCGAATATCCCTCACGCCGACATTGGGGCATTGAAATTGAAAATTCAAGATTTTTACGGGGTTCAGAACGTCAAATTCATATCAAAAGAAGAAGGCCTGCAAATGCTGAAAGACCAGATGAAACGGCAACCTTCTCTCTTTGTCGATCTTAAGGAAAACCCGCTCCCGGATGCTTTTGCAATCCGAATGATACCAACATCTAAAAACCGGGAAAAAATTGAGGGCCTGACAACCCGCCTTGAGGCGCTGCCCGAGATCAACGATGTCGAGTACGGTCACAGGTGGCTGGCACGATTTACGAACATCTTCAACCTGTTCAAATTGACGGGCTTCGCCCTGGGCGGCCTTTTTTCTGTGGCCGCTGTTTTTATCGTGGCCAATACGATCCGTCTTGTACTCTATACACGGCGCGAAGAGTTAGAAATCATGCGTCTGGTAGGTGCCGCCGACAGCTTCATTAAAGCTCCTTTTTACATTGAAGGCATAATCCAGGGAGCTCTCGGTGGAACTATCGGCCTGGCTGTGTTATTTGTTACCTTTCTTATTGTATCTTCAAATGTCCAACAGAGCTTTGCCCTCGACTTTTTTACGGTCAGATTTCTCTCTATTAAGGTTTACGGCACAATTATATTTTGCAGTACGTGTGTGGGATGGTTAGGATGTTATCTTTCTCTCAAACAGTTTCTAAAGTCTTAATACTTGTTGTCGCCACGGTCTTATTAATCCGACATGCATCCGAAATCCAGGCTGCGCAACCCCAACCCCAAGTCGGAATCATAACCGCCGGTCTGCTGCACCTGCGAACCGGACCGAGTCAGGACCACCCTTCTCTTAAGATTCTCCGCAAGGGCACAAAGGTTCGAATTCTGGAACAAATCGACGGCTGGCTCAAAATCTCATACAAGGAACAGATCGGTTATATTCGCAATCGAGAACGGTATGTTCATATCATGGTAATAGGAATTTTGACGGACAAGCAGCTAAAGGCGGATCAACTTAATGATATTAAGCGCATCAGAGAAAAAGCGGAAAATATTAGCCTGGAAATTAAAAAGAGCGAGACTGAAGTTCAGATGTTTACTAAAAAGGAATCAAACATTATCAACAATTTAAATCATATTGATTTAGCTCTGAACACTGCCAGAAAAAAGGCTTCGGAGTCAAACATAGATCTGATCACCCTCGAAAAACAGATTTCGGAAAGCACCGCTGCATCTA
>JABMQM010000554.1 GCA_013203195.1 Desulfobacteraceae bacterium
ATTACAGCCATCCGGTTTATGGAAACAACCCCAGCCGTCCAAGTGGTGTGGTTGTAGTGAAAGCCTCCGTAGAAGCCATTGAAAAAGAACTTTTTAGCCCCCTGATTCATGCCCCTGGAATGATCACCTTCATAACGGGGCCCCATGGTGTTGTGTTTATGTCGGATCATAAAGAATTGCTTTTCCAGGTGCTATGGAAGATTGCAGATAAAGATCTGATCGAGATTGCCAAATCAAAACAATTTGGCACCGGACCATGGGAATGGGCGGGGTTTGAAAGCAAAGGCAAAGATCGTGTCGTTGATAAGTCAGGGGATGAATATTTGCTGTTTCGCAAAAAAATAGAATCGCTTCCCGGCTGGAGCGTTGTTCATCTGAGCAGCCTGGATGTAATTTCAAAGAGTATTTCCGACCCTATAATCAGAACAATCGGTTACACAATTCTGGCTTTGTGTGTTCTTATCGGGCTGTCAGTTCTTGTTCTGTATAATCTGGCAAAATCCGACATCGTCAAGCGCATGCAGGCCGAAGAGGCACTGCGGGAGAGTGAAGAAAAATATCGTTCCATGATGGAGGCCATGACTGACGCGACCTATATTTGCTCCCACGACTTTCGCATAGAATATATGAATCCGGCCATGATCAAGAGAATAGGACATGATGCCACCGGGGAAGCCTGTCACCAGGCGATAAACGGGCTGGAGGAAAAATGCCCTTGGTGCGTTCACCATAAAGTCCAAAAATGTGAGCATGCCGTGACGGAAATAGTCAGTTTCAAAGACAACCGGACATACAGTGTTTCCAGTTCGCCCATTCACCACCTGGACGGTACCATTTCAAAGCTTGCAATTTATAGAGATCTCACGGAGTTGAAGAAAATGGAAGCAGAGCTTCTCAAAGCTCGCAAGCTTGAATCCATCGGACTCCTTGCCGGCGGCATGGCCCATGATTTTAACAACCTTTTGTCCATTATCATGGGCAATATTTCCATGGTACAAGATGATGTCAAACCTGAGGATCAGATTACCCAATTTCTGAATGACGCCCAGGAAGCGTCCCGGAAGGCTCAGGATCTTACCAGGCAGTTGATCACATTTTCAAAAGGCGGCGCACCGGTTAAGCAGGCGGGCTCGATCAAAGAGCTGCTAAAAGAGATAACAAGTTTTATCCCGGCCGACTCCAATGTAAAGTGCGAAATTTTGATACCCCCGGATCTAAATCCGGTTGAATTTGACAAAGGTCAAATGCAACATGCATTTAAAAACCTTATCATTAATGCTGCTGAATCCATGCCGGAGAGCGGACTTATTAAAGTAAGGGCGGAAAATCTTATTTTAAAATCTGAAAGTAAAGAAAAAAGTTTAGCACTGGCAGCAGGAGAATATGTTAAAATATCCATCCAGGACCATGGCGTTGGAATCCCTTCAGAAAACCTGGACCTGATATTTGACCCCTACTTTTCAACCAAAGAGATGGGCACTCAAAAGGGGATGGGGATGGGAATGGCAACAACCTATTCCATTATCAAAAAGCATGGTGGAAATATCATTGTAGAATCTGAGGTGGATGTCGGTACTACTGTCGCAATATATCTTCCGGCATATGTAAAAAAGGTCCAAAAGATAGAGCCCATAGAAACACAAAAGTTGCCCAAAACTGCCATCCGCACCAGAAAAATACTGGTAATGGATGACGAAAAAAGTATCAGGCATCTTGCCGAACAGATGCTTAGCCGACTCGATTATGATGCTGAAACTGCCAAGGATGGGGAAGAAGCGATTGAATTATTCAAAAGAGCCATGGATTCTGACAAGCCCATCGATGTGGTTATCCTCGATTTAACCATCAAGGGCGGCATGGGTGGTAAAGACGTTATCAAAATTCTTCAAAAAATAAACCCTCAAGTCAAAGCCATTGTTTCCAGCGGTTATTCCAATGATCCTGTAATGACTGATTTTGAAAAGTATGGTTTTGCAGGGGCCTTGCCAAAGCCCTATGCCAAAAAAGATTTGAAAGATATGTTGCATAATATTTTTGGTTCTTCTCCAATTTAGCTGGAGAAGAGGGTCCAAGGATCTTTCCAACTCTTTTGGAGAAGACCCAAATTTAAAAACCTTTCCTATTGGTCGATCTGTTTTCAAAATTGACTTGTTATCTTAAATTTTTTCATATAAATTCAAAGTGTAATTAGTAAATATATAATATAATTTCCGCTCCTTGACCCTAGAGGCCTGCCATGAAAATCGAAAGTGATGCCATGCTTAAAGTAAAAGATATCATGACAAGAGAATTGATCACCGTCTCACCCGGGACGGAGATTGTCCATGCAACAAAGCTTCTTCTGGAAAACCGTATCAATGGCGTTCCCGTGACGGATGAAAAGGGAAAACTAGTGGGAATCCTTTGCCAGAGTGACCTGATTGCGCAACAGAAAAAGCTTCCCATTCCTTCTTTTTTCACAATTCTGGATGGATTAATTCCAATAACCTCTATGAAACAAATCGAAAAACAGGTTCTGAAAATCACTGCTGTAACCGTTGCTCAGGCCATGACGAAAAACCCGGTCACCGTCCAGCCCGATACAGGCATCGAGGAGGTTGCTGCCCTCATGGTGGACAAAAATTTTCACACAATTCCTGTGCTGGATGGGGGAAAGCTAGTGGGAATCCTGGGAAAAGAAGATATCCTGAGGACCCTCATATGAAGAGTATCGGTAGTATTACTCACCGATTTTGTAATATGTATTCAGAGCACTATGGCAAGTAGTCTACAGGCTGGGTTTATGGCTTATGCATTAAACCTTAAATCGGTAAAGTTCAAGATTTGGAACGGGAATCGCAAACGGAATTGAACGGTATCCCGTAGTTGATGTAGGCAAGGAATCTTCAATCTGAAGATTTAAATTGCCGAATAAAGAAAAACTCTGTAATAGCCATGATATATTCGGATATACAAAATTAATTCTGTATAGTAATGTTAGGTATCATCAAGGAGAAATGCTATGCATGTATTTAAATGTTTTTGTTTGTTTCTAATTTTAACCACTACGGCCTGTGTACCAGCAGTCCAACCAGTTCAGCGAATAAATGATCCTCATGAAATTGAAACACATTCTAAAGCGCGTGAACAAAGTGTTATTGAGCCTGAAATAATTGAATCACAATTTAAGTTTTATCTACAACTTGATATCGGAATTCCTATTGAAATTAGTCCTAATGGTAAATATATCTTGTCAAAGACTAACGATTTACTAAAGCTAATCGATATAGAAAATGGTCGAGAAATCAAAACCTTTAAAAGCTCTTCTTTTTTTGGTGGTGGTTTTAGCCCCGATGGAAATTACATATTAAACTTATCCTATCAACCAAAATTGATTAGTACAATATCTGATCGGCTTGTTCAAACATTTAATTCTAAAGCTGACTATACTTTTGACTTTGCATTTAGTTCAGATGGGAAATATTTGCTTTTGGCCGCAAATAAAGATGTTTCACTTTGGGACCTATCTACTGGAGATAAAATTAAAGACTTTGAGGGCTCTGGCTCTTCCATAATGGAGGTCACTTTTGGGCCGCACGATAAGTATGTTATATCATGGTCTCATGATTGGGTGCTTAAAGTATGGGATATTATTTCTGGGCGTGAAATTAATTCAATACAATTTTGGAACTCCGCATCTTTTTCTAATTCAAATACGCCACCTGGGGGGTTTTTTGATCGAGCGGATATAGCTTTTAGCTCCGATGGCAATTACATGGTTTATGCTGCACAATCATTAAGAGAAAGATTCCCACATAAAATTGAACTATGGGATATAATTGAAGGAAAAAAAATTAAGACTTTTAATTGCCTATCGAAAGATATTTATGATGTTTCGTTTACTCCAGACAACAAATTTATAATAGGTAGGAAGAAAGATAACTTAGTTTTGTGGGATATATCTACAGGAAAAGCTGTAAAAAAATATAATGGAAAATTTAACAATGTTATCTTTAGTAATACTGGTAAATTCTTTTTAACACAAGAAGGCAAGTTAAGTGATTCGAAGATTACCTTAAGGAATTCTGAGGATGGCCAGATAATCAGAACATTTATGAGCCAATTACCTTCAGTTAATTCTATTGCATTTAGCAAAAATGGGAAATTCTTATATTCCGCAAACTCTGATGGCTCAGTAAATAAGTGGGATATCAATATAGGCAAGATGAGCGTGGCGATTGATGGCGATAAATCCTATAAAAGCATCATACTTTTAAACAATTATGGGGAAAATGTAATATACGGAAGATTAGATAATTCTTTTAGTCTTGTTGATACGAATACTGGAGAAGAAATAAAAACAATACCTTCTTCTTTGAACGATTCTTCACCATCAATCAATACCGCTTTTTTGAACCATGATGGAAATTTATTGGTTACTAAAGATTCAAATGAGCAGTTGGCAGTAATCGATATTAATGAAAGTTCAGAGCCTAAGATCTTCAATAATAAATTCCAAATTAATTCTGTGGCAATAAGCCCTGACAAGCAATATTTATTTGCTGGTGGAAGCTATGATAGTTTGAATATATATGATCTTAAGAAGGATCTTTTGGTTAAGGCGATGGGAGGGATTGCTCCTGCAAACTATTATCTCGGTGATTATAATTCAATAACATCTATTGCGATTAGCCCAAACAATAATTATGCTGCGATAGCAAACATTGGGTCTATCAAACTTTATAATATCATCACAGGAGAAATAGAAAATCAATATACCATCTCAGAATATATCAAGAGTTTGACTTTCAATCATGAGAGCAAATATTTATTATCAGGCAATGCTGATGGTGTTTTGAAGCTTTGGAACCTTTTTTCAGGTGAGATTATTAATGCGTTAAAAGGTCATGATGCGGCTATAGAAAAAATAGTGATTAGCCCTGATGGAGTGAAAGCTGTATCTTTTTCGTCTGATGGCTTATTGTGTTTGTGGGATATACAAAAAGGGAAATTACTATCTAAATTTGTAACATATAATAATAAAGAATGGGTATTTCTTACTCCTGATGGTTATTTCAATGCCTCAACAAATGGGGGGAGATATCTGAATGTTCGTGTATCTCAAACAAAGGTAACCGGTATTGATGATTATCAATCAAACTATCGTAGACCTGATATTGTAGCTCAAAAAATAAATTAACATATCTCTTTAAATAATTTGGTGTATAACCCTCAAGATCCCATAGTTTGCATTGTTTGGTGATGTTTGGTATGTAGCGATCCAGTTACGGGGTCTATGTTAATAGGTCAAGGAGGAATAATGATTAAACGGTTTATTTTGTTAGCTGCGGTGGTTTTGGTGGTTGGATGTGCCTCTGTTGATACTATTCCAAAAGATGGATTTAGCAAGTTAGAACCTGGTATTACTAAGGCCGAATTCATCGAAAAATATGGCGAGCCATTGGCCATCAACTATCATCAAGATCATTGGATTTTGAAATACTTAGTTGGCAGTATTGGATTTTTTACGGGAGCAGACCCTTATTACTTTGTTTTCGATCAACATGAAATACTATTGGGTTGGCAGGAAATTCCACGGCAACAGCAACAGAAAAGCACTATGTCAGGAGTAATACTTACTTTTCCAATACAATAATATACCATGAAACAGAATCACGCAAAGAAAGCTCAATGATCAGGTTTCATGAAGTCGTTATAAAAATAATATAACTATGTGTGTACATGAGTATGTATACTATTGGGACTCCGGTTTCTCTGGAAAAAATATTTCGGAGATTATAATGAGAAAAAGTGTAATCCTTACTTTGGCTTTGCTCTGCTTCATGCTTTCCGGTTGTGCGGAGACGCAAGTACAAAAAAACAATGACGCACTTCTACAACTCGAAATGGGAATGAGTAAAGATCAAGTGATTTCAGTTATGGGAAAACCCAGCTTAAACGAAGCATATCAATCGCTTAACGGCAAAGCAGTTGTGATTTATCGTTATGTTACTCAATTAGCATTTCCGCCTCGTTCCACTATTCATAGGGAAGACACGACACCTGTAGTTTTTGAGAATGGAAAACTGGTTGGGTGGGGTGCTGAGTTTTATAAACATAAGCTGGAAATAGACGTAAACATAAAGAATAATTAGTTCTTTACACATCAAAGATATCAAGACTACTGGCGGTGGATACTATGTTGAGCAATATGAAACGGGTTATGATTATTGTTGTAATAATATATTTTTTCATAGGATGTGCAGTGTATAAAGTGGGTCAAGAATCTTATTCCTCTTCGGAGCAAGCGTTGAAAAGAACTGCTGATATTTTAGCACAAATTGTGTCAGGCATTACAGTCACAGAGGCCCCTGTTCATTGTAACGCTCTAATGGTTCTACCTACTTTAGATCACATTGAAAGTCATGGAATAAAATTTGCTGGCCCCAGAGATTTCATGACTATACCTCTAATAGAATATTTGAAAAAATTTCAGATGATGAACAGGGAGTTTATGTTCAAAGGGATTAAGAAGAGAAAAATCTTTGACAGCATTGAGTTAGTGCATAATACAACCGCAGACTTAACAAATTTTGATGCCTATGATTTCCTCATCTATCTCAACAACCCTTCACCTGACATTCAAGATTGGTATATTAAAGGCAAGAACTCGCCAGTACCACGCCCTCTTCCACTTGACATGGAGAAGCTTGCAGGTGTTCCCAGAACAATTGCTTGGCTTGTTTCTATTGAAGAAATAGTTAGGGCTGATCAAAAAATGCACACATCGTCAATTCAGCCTGATAGAATAATATCTACATCATATAAGCCTCTGAGTTCGGTGGGCCAGAAGTGGGCAATAGTCGTTGGAATCGCTCAATATGAATATTCTGGTAAGAGCGGGCTAACAACTCTAATCTTTGCTGACGATGATGCAAAAGCGTTTACCCGCACACTCCAAAATTTAGGATGGAGTGACAGTCATATCAAACTACTTGTCAATGAAGAAGCCACTCAAAGAAACATATTGATTGCCCTCGAATCGTGGTTAACTAAAGCTGGCCCAAACGACCAAATCGTTCTTTTTTGGGCAGGGCATGGTTTTCCAGATCCAGAAGATCCTGAAAAGGTCTACTTCGCTTGCTATGATACAGATATAAAACTTCCAGCAACGGGATATAGGATGGACAGAGTTCGCTCTATTTTGGAAGAACGTAAAGCAAAGAATGTCATTGTTCTTGCTGACACCTGTCATGCGGGCAAAATCATCACTCGTGGTGATAGAGGCTTATCAATTGTTCCGAACATAGAGAAAATGAGCCGTGAACAAAAAGTGCCTAAAGGTTGGATTTTTATGGTCGGAGCTGATACAGATCGACAGGCGATAGAAGATACATCATGGGCTAACGGAGCATTTACTCATTCCTTGATAAAGGGGCTTTCTGGTAAAGCTGATGGATTCCAAAGTGCTGGAGCAAAGGATGGCATTGTGACAATGGGTGAACTCCGTTCATACATGAACACAGCCATGCCTGATGAGACTCAGAGGGTGCTTGGGGTTGCTAAAAGACCTGTCATCACCACCAGTACAGGTGATCCTGATATATGGAATATGACCCTTCAGGCTAAGTAAGGATTAGGACTCAGAATAGTCACAAAGAAAATGGCCTGAAGCCGAGTGTTGCTTCATGTAAGCCATCTCTAACCAAGAGGTTTTGATATATAGTTTTTCTGCGTAACCATTCGGTATCACAAGGGGGAGGATATGAGGCTAACTCAATTTGCGATAGTTTTAGCAGTGGTTTTTACCATTTGTTTCATTCAAGGCTGTGCTGCTACAAGTTCCGGAGTTTTTCCTATCGGAAAAAACTCATATACTGTTGTTGTTTCTGGCTCTAATAACAATGGTATACTTATAAAACAGGCATATAAGGAGGCAAACTCTTTCTGTGAAGAAAAAGGAAAGGTTTTGCAACCAGTAGCAACTACATTTCAACCTTTCGTTCCTTATGGCCCCCCTGCAAGTTTTGAATTAAGATTTCAAGTCTTGAATCCGGATGATCCACAATATCGTCCACCTATATTCGAGTCAGTACCAGACACAAAGATCGAAGTGAAGAACTGATAAAGCACAAATTCATCCCAAATAATACGATTTCAACAATCAACAAAATGTGTTGCTTACTACATCAATCGTCCAGTTCATCTCACAAGCGGTGTAGATTGGGACTCGGAATTATCACAAAAAAATATTATATAACCCACGTGACTTCAACATTGTATATATGAGTGCCGGGTATTCTCATGCCCCCCATTATGCCGAGTAGCGGCGATTCAAGAGGAAAGGTAAAATGGCAAAATGCAAAGAATGTGGCTTCAGGATGGGCACTGTTAGCCTTGGCAGATCAGACGAGCATGGGATAATATGCAGTCAATGTTGGCCCAAGTTAGTGGGATCTGAAGTCTGTCCTGCTTGTAATAGTGAACTGAACTGGAAGATTGACAAGGGGAAATGGGTGACAGATGCTATCATTTATTTTGACAAGACATTCTGTCCGGCATGTGCTGAGAGTCATGGCAGACCATACAAATCATACGTTCACCTAAAGACACCTATAACGAAACTGAAGCAGCTCGTTGACGATGATCTAATATCTAAAGAACAGTATGAAGATGGTGTGCTTAAAATAACCAAAGGAAATACCCCAATCGACCTTTCATTAGAGAATGTTCACAGCTACTTAACTTTAATCAAAGATATGGAAAGAGATAGTTTGATTGATAATGACATGTATAAAAAACTATCTGATCCTATACTAACTGACTCAAGTTTCGCACCCCCCAATGCGGGTTTGCGACATATAATTACTTCTTTTACTTCTATTTCATAGTAGTAAAGGACTCCATTTTGTGTTATATATAATTATCCGAATTAAATATAAATATTCACAAAAGGAGTCCTCA
>JABMQM010000006.1 GCA_013203195.1 Desulfobacteraceae bacterium
GCCTTGAGGGGTATTGATAAAAAGACTTTTTCCCCCTTAAGCGAAGCGGTCTTAAAGCGTAGCGCTCTTCAAGCATAGCGGTCTTTTCTATCCCCTTTCTTTGTGCCTTAGTGGCTAAACTGTTAGGTCATTGGTCATTCGTCAGCATTGTTTTATGAAACATTTTGCTTAACGGTAGAATCGATTTCCTCCCTGACCACGGTTATCATTTGGCTGATTTCCTGAGAAATCAGCTCCATTTCTTTCAGAAGTTCGGACGTTCGCTGCTTATCTATTTTTTTATTGCTGATTAGATCGACTACATTGGAAAGATCGGCAACGTATGCTTGAAACCGATCCAGAAGGGCATCATAGAGTTTGTTTGAAACCGCCTCAACCAGTTTGAAAATATATTGAAACTTTAGATTCTCCTGATAATCCTTGAAAAGATATACAATTGACCGCTCGGTTTCACGCTTCATTTGCAAAACACCGTCTTTCAGGGCAAGTATGCCTCCTTCATTTTTGCTCTGAACAGGCTTTCTGATTAACCTCTTGAAAATTTTGACCACCGTATAAAACCCAAAGCGTACGACAGCTTCTGTTTGCATTCTTGCAGTGTACCGCAGGGATGCCACCGCAGGCGGAAGCGACAGGCCGATCATACTCTTTATCGAATCCATATCAGGCAAATTGATCTTTTGCGGTCTCTTTTGTAAAGAGCCAATACCGAAGCTGTCCATCAGGTTGCTATATTCAGTCAAAGCATCCTGAACCATCAGTTCGTACGGTCCGGCAATCGAGTTAAGATGTTCCCCGATCCAGGCCTCTTGCTGCCTGATGAAGCGGACTATTTCAGGGTTTACACTTTCGGTCATATACGAGTCGAGTGCATGCTTGAATTCCTGAAATATTAAATATAGAGTACTTGAAAAACCGGACTGTTTTAGGTTCTCTTCGTGGTCATGATAAGATATTTGATAGCCTCTGATAAACTCAATGATATTTTTTAATATATTTCCGGTCCTAACATCAAAAAACCGATCAATATCCGCCCTAAGCTTTTGCTCTATCTTTTGGTTAGCACCGTCAAGGGTATTTTTTATCACTGATTTCATCTGATTCATGCTGCCCTGATGGTGCTTCAACTTTTCGATAATTTGATTTGCGCTCCCGGCATCTTTGGATAGAATGTTTTGATTTATTGAAATCCAATGATCAAGCCCGTTTGCAATTACGTCCAGACGCTCAAGGTGGTTTTTTAGCAGCAGCGAGTATCGTTCCCGGGTAAGTTTATGATGTAAAGACTCTTTAAATCGCGAGGATTCCCTGTCAGAAAAGGCTGCCAACTCCCTTTCCCGCTCCCACTGATCGAGCCTGGATCTGTCTTTAGGCGACAGGTTGCTGCGCTGTTCTTTGAAAAGGTTGTAAAGCGCTGAAAAGGAATAAATCTCAGGCTCAGGTTTAATCAATGAAAGCTCTTCTTCGACCTTTTTTATCAGAGCGTTAAAGTCGTCAATGGACTCATGTTCACTAAAATCGCAGTTCACCACAAACATGATGTTATCCATGATTCCCATTTTCTTGATCATGGATAAAAACTTGATGTCAGCTTCACGAAGTCCTGTTCTGCTGCTAATCACATAGGTTATAAAATGTGTCAGTAGCAGATAATCCTGAATCATGGCAATATGAAGCGGATTCGGAGCGTCGCTTCCCTGACAGTCGGCGATTTCGATATCTTTGTCAAATACTCCGGAATTGATCTCAAGTTGAACATCTTTTAAATAGACCGCCAGAGTCTCATCGCCCACAAAAGCCCTGTACTCTGCGAAACGGTCATCTTGATACTGTTGCACAACGTTATCTGCGGAAACGATCTCTTTTATTCTCTCGTATCCTTTAAGGTAGGATGATAGTTGCATGCTGCCGGCATTAAGAACACCTTTGGTGATAAGTTGCTCTGCACTCAAAGCGTCAATGGCCTTTTGAAGATCCGTTCTTTCTTTTTTGCGTCTGATGTCAAACCCGTCATTCTCTGAGCGCCGGCTCAATGCCGGGAACATGACCAGAGCCTGCCGTATATCGGAGTTGATCTCGATCCAGGACTTGAACAGAAGTTTTGCCTTAAGAATTTCTCCTCTGCGAGCACGCGTAACAATAGAAGTGACAACTCCGGCACCCCTTTTAAAGTAATCACCCTTAAAAAGAGCATTGGTAAATGTACTCTTGCCGGATTTTATAGGACCGACAACCGCGATTCGAATAATCTCGTCGGCTATCTGCTTGTTGATGCCGCTACATGTCTTTTGCCAGTCGCCAAAGGTGTGATCCGCCATTCCCGTAATTGATTGCGCTTTGGGAAAAAGCGAATTAACTTTTTGATTTATTTCTAAAAGTTCTTTTTTCAGGGATGTATATGTATCCATTTCGAAGAGTCTGATCTTTTCAAATTACACTTTTTGATTTTTACGAACGTTTTAGGTTTTAAGTTTTAAGTATTTGCAAAGAATCGTAAAACAATAACCTAAAACATAACAATAAAAACCTAAAACGTGATGAATTAGACTTTTTAAGAA
>JABMQM010000056.1 GCA_013203195.1 Desulfobacteraceae bacterium
ATAAAGTTTCGTCTGGTAGCGGAATGGATGATCATATTTTAAAGCGTGTGCTGTTTGAGTGTATTAAGGAGCGTTAGAAAGAACAGACAATCTGTGGAAATGTTTTCTGAGCAGGAGAACCGGCCGCTTGCCAAACCTGTTGTATTAATTGCAAAAACATCTGTTCTTTTTTACGAGCCTTTATGCACGAGTTTAATCCGCCTTTGGCGTGATCACACGTTTTAAAATATGATTATCCATGCAGCGATCTGGAACGAAAACTCCCCGACCCCTCAGTTATAGGAAAGAGAGAAAAAATAAATCTATAAAATCGCGAAACGATTTTATTTGAACTTTTCTTTGGGCGGATTAAAGTAACCGTATTTTACATCCGGAAACAGTTTTTGAATACGATACAGGACCTTTTGCATGCCCACGGGTTTTCCGTGTTGGGCAACACTCTCCATAATGCTCCAGTACCTGAGCGGGTCAAAGTTAAGGTTGCGCCACTGGATCATGTTGATGCGATGCTGCCGGATAAAGGCGATCAGGGCGTCTAACTCTTGCGGAGTATCGGTAAAACCCGGACTGTTCAGATAGTTTATGGCTACAAATTTCTTGCGGCTTATCGCAATGTCAATACTTTTGATCACATCATTGAAATCATAGCCCTTTGGCTGAAAGTAGATATCGTAACATTCTCGACGGATGCTGTTTAAACTGATGCGGATGCTGTCGAGACCGGCATCAAAAAGTCTTTTAAGGGTATCGGGGCGGCTGCCGTTGGTGTTCATGTTGATGGTTCCGCGGGAGGTAACCGAACGTATCTTTGCTATGGCCGGCGCGATAACATCCGCCGCCAGCAGGGGATCGCCTTCACACCCTTGCCCAAAACTGACAACGCTCTTGTTTACCTTCCGGATGTGCTGCAGGGCGACTTCAGCGATTTCCGCTGAAGTCGGCTGGAAAGCGATTCTCTCCTGACTGATGGAAATCTTGCCGCTTTTTTGAAAAGACAAACACCCCAGACACCGGGCATTACAATGTCCGGACGTCGGCAGCGGTGCCTCATACCTCCCCAAAAAGAAATTCTTGGCCGCCGGACATCCATATTTCAAGGCGCATTTTTCGAGGTGTTTTCTCAACCGGTTGTCCGGCATCTCCTTTTGCATTTTATGAATTCCAACGGCAACATCCTCGGTTTTCATCAATCTCAAATCCTGACGCCTTTCGCGGTCTACCCGAATCACAGCGGACCTGAACTTGTCTTTATGCCACCCAACCGCACCATATGAAAAAAGGGGCAGATACCCGGCCTCCTTATCTTCACTATAAGCGCCGGCATACATCGTAACGTAGCCGGGCGAATTAAAAGCAGCCACCGGGTATATCTGCTCGCCGGGTATATACGGATTCACTTTGAGCGTTTCTAACAGACCTGTTTCCATGTTAAACACCACGGGTCTTCTGTCCGGCAGCAGCATCAGTTCCCCGCCATAGGGCATGTTGATGGTTTGATCCAATGTCAGCGGCCTGCGCAGCGATCCTGCCATGCCCACAGCAGCATACCCTTCAAGTTCAAAGATCTCACCGGCCGAATTCGCTACCACGGCCTTGATGAGCGTGCTTTTTTTCCGGCCCGATTTAGTGATCTTTAAGAGAGTCATCGATATCAGTATTCTGTAATTATAATCGTCTTCGTCGTATTGATTATGCAACTTTGGAGTTTTGCCCGCAAGTTAAACTTCATCACATTGAAAAAGCACTTCATGA
Organism: Desulfobacteraceae bacterium; assembly: GCA_013203195.1. Taxonomy (GTDB): domain Bacteria; phylum Desulfobacterota; class Desulfobacteria; order Desulfobacterales; family UBA11574; genus Desulfatibia_A. The sequence goes on from JABMQM010000056.1 coordinate 1,753, forward strand.
AGTAAATATAACATGAAAAAACAAACATCAATAGCCCGGATATTTTGATTCGATGTGCATGTTTAGAACATCGCAACATAATATGGATGAATTTCAATAAAAACTATGATAAAATCAGATGTTACCTGAATCTTGCATATGTGAGGAGCAACCCATGAAAAGCTATCGCAAAGAATTGTGGTTTGAGGTGCCGACCCGGCGAGCACTTATCAACATTACGCCACAGATTGAAGATTGCCTGAAGGAGAGCGGCATCAAAGAAGGATTGGTGCTGGTCAACGCCATGCACATCACGGCCTCTGTGTTTATAAATGACGATGAAGCGGGTCTGCATCACGACTATGAAATCTGGTTGGAGAAGCTGGCACCCCACGCGCCGGTTTCTCAGTACCGGCACAATGTGGGCGAAGACAATGCCGATGCGCACATGAAAAGACAGATCATGGGGCGTGAAGTGGTTGTGGCCGTCACTGACGGCCGTCTTGACTTCGGCACCTGGGAGCAGATATTTTACGGCGAGTTTGACGGGGGAAGACGTAAAAGAGCCCTGGTAAAAATTATTGGCGAGTAGCTGCAACGTCAGCAGTTATCTTCAAAGCTCATCATGCTGAATTAACACCTAAAATGCGATACGATTAACATGTCTCAGCAGGATAATGCGGCAGGGAGGCCTTGCTTGGTGTTGATCCTTTCCGCACATTTTTTCAGTATTCCAAATTCTTTATCCTCCATGCCTTAATCGCATCCTTCAAACTGCTAACAAGGTTTTCAACTTCGTTAACCGCCTTTTGAGCAGCCACCTTCAAATTATTGCGAAATTTTTCTTCATACCGCCGTTGCTGCATTTCTAATTCGGCAGCAAGTTGTTCCCTGCTCCATTTAAGGTGTGAAAGTTGAATCTTCTTTGCGATCTGGTATTCGTCAAAACTGTAATCAATATTTTCAAGCAGGAGAAATTCCATCTGTGCCTGGGACGGTATCTGGAACTCTCCGATCAATATGTCTGCGAAAGATTCTTTAACGATTTGTTGTGCACACTGTTTTGCATCAGATAAATACATTATTAATCTTCTCCAAGAATTCTCTTTTAAGCTCAATCCCCGTTGCAAATAGTTCCCTTAAAATCTTGATAATTTATGAACATAACCAAAATTTTATATGAAATCTGAGGAATCTACAACCAAAAAATAATACCGCAGGGATAATGAGCAAAGTTACACCTAAATTGAGCATACCTACAGCACCCTTTTTTTCTAAAGATTTAAGAATCGAAAGTGAATTTGGAAAAGATAATACTGAATGGCAAAATGAAAACTTAGATGATTTTAATAATACCTTATGAGCAAGCAGTGAAAGGGGATGTCATCATTTTCCCCACATACTAACAACTTGTTCTTTGGTATAAAACTGTTCGGATTTTTTTATTTTGCTCCACGCCCGATCTTTTCTGTTCTCAATAACAATTGTCGGCCGGTGAGATAGAGAAAGCCATTGCCACTTACCATCCATATATGCTTGCGCCTGGGCATGGCCTCCTTCGGTGGCTCGATTGCGCCCCACAACAATGCGGGTAGGAAGGCCTAATTCCGATTCCACTACTACTGCTTGATAGTATGCATTTTGCCAGCATCGGGGCTTAACGTCAACTGAAGCGCAGGACACTAATAATGATAACAATAGTAGTGTTACTACTATGATACAACATACAATGGGAACTTTTAGGGGTCTGTACATTAACTAACCTAAGAATAAAAAGTGCAATAATTGATAATGCATTCAAAATAAATCCAGTCGCTTTAAATAACAAGTACTATTTTGAGCGGTATGGAATGAGTATCGGAGGTACCCTTTTTTTGTTAAACATCTTGATTTTTAAGCATTTAATCAAACAGAAAAAAGGTATGTTCTGATGGGCTTTTACAGCTGAAGGCTTCATAAAAACTGGGGATAAAATAAAATCACGCGATCAACTGCCCCAAGAGACATCATGCAAACTAAAGAGGCGTTTAAATGCACTAATAAAGACTTGTAGTTATAATGCTCCGCCTTCAAGAAAAACTGATATGCAAAATTACAAACAAGACACAAGGCATTCAACAGTATAAGCCAACGGACGAAATCCGTTACGATGGCATTTAAAAGCGGAAGGGCAAGGGTCATGATTGCAAAAACCATAACCCAGCTAAACAGGACTTTTCTAATCTGGCCCGTGGAAAACAGGCTTAACATATTGGGCACCTTGGAGCGCATATAATCCTGTTGATGCAACAACAAAACAAGCCAATAATGGGGTAACTGCCACAATCCGAACATTGCCAAGATGCTCCACAGCGTTATTGAATCGAATGTACCGCCCGCAGCCAGCCAACCGATACATGGCGGCAGCATACCGCACACAGCCCCTGGAAAAATCGCCAGCATTGATTTGGCTTTCAGTGGTGTATAGACAAAATTATAGCATAAAATCGCCAGCGCACCTAAAAGAAGCAACGTAGCGGAAGCATCAACCAGATATAAACCGGCCATGCCTATTAAGATCAAAAAAACAGCCTGCACTAATGTTTGTCGAACAGATATTTTTCCGGCCGGCAAAGGCCTGTTTTGGGTTCTTTGCATCTTTGAATCGAGGTAGCGGTCCTGATAATTATTCAAGGTTGCCGCGCCGCTGGTCAGAACAAACACGCTGATACCGGTCAATACCGGAATAAAGCCGATGTCAGGAGCTTTGATGATAAAAGCAAACAAAGCAGATGCTGATATCAGGAAGCTTTTCGGAGCCTTTGCCAGCACAAACCTCATTTTTAAGTGCGTCAGAAGTCTCTCGGCCGAGGCCCTCTTATTGCTTGTATTATTCGTCTTCATCTTCTTGCAGCCACTTTAGATATTCTTTGGGCGGTACAATGCGCAGAGTAGCCGTCATATTTGAATGGCCGACACCGCAATGTTCCGCGCATTGAATTATATAAGTCCCGACTTTATCAGGCAAAAACCATGCGTATGTTTTCATGCCTTTAACAGCGTCAACCTTGATGCGAAACGCCGGAATAAACAGGCTGTGTAAAACATCTTCCGAAGTAACATTCAATTTGATCGGTTTTCCCCTGGGAACAACCAGCTCATTTTCAGTCTCTTTTTCATTCGGGTAGACAAAGATCCAGGAGAACTGCTGGCCCAACACTTCAATTTCGATGGCTCCCGGAGGAACGTTTCTCAACCCCATATAAGATGTCCAGCCGATGTAAAACATGGAAAGCGCAATCAGGGTGGGAATAATTGTCCATACGGTTTCCAGCAGCCAGTTCCCCCTGATGTCCGCTGGTTCGGGATGCTTGCTCCTTCTGTATTTAATTACAAAATAAATCATTACGCTCGTAATTAAAAACAGCAGGATAAGCGATATCCCGATAATATACAAAAATGCCTGATCAACCTGTGCAACCGGGTTTGGCAACCCATTCATATCAACCTCATCGAAATGCGACGTCCAAGAAGATAAAGCCTATCAATATCGCCAGCACGCTAAGCGTCAGTACCAAAGTTCCCGCCAAAAGCCTGCTCTCATATCTTAGATGCATGAAATAGAGTAAAACAAAGGTGGATTTAATCGCAGCGATACCTAATGCCGCCCAGATATTTGCCGCCCCCAGATCTATGCTTGCAACCCCCACCGTGGTGCCTGTCAGGATTAAAAGAATAGATAAAATGGCAACTAATTGTTTATAAGATAGAATATGTATATCTGCGTGAGAGTCCAAAACATTCTCCTTGGCATTGTTAATCAAACCCTAATTGAGCGAAAACGCTCTGCTGAAAGTTGTCAGGGGTCAGGGGTCGGGGGGCTGGAAGCAAATTCC
>JABMQM010000555.1 GCA_013203195.1 Desulfobacteraceae bacterium
TCATCAGTGTGTGAAAAGTGCTTATAATTCAAGGCGCCATGAGAATGAATCCATCCATTGATAAGCATTTCTTTTTGCATTAATTCCTGAAATTGAGCGATTCTTTCAGAACCTAATGCAGTATAGTCTTGAAGGTTCAGATCGTTTTGCGGCAATCCAATATCTATAATCAGTTCAGGATGGTCTTGGTCCGCAAGGGTGAACCCATACCATTCAAAGCTTTCTTCGAAAGTCATATTGACAAGTTCGCTGATTTTAAATGCCTTTTCCTTGGCATACTCTGCCATTAGTATATGTTGGGGCAGGCTTTTCAAAGTTATTTCAAGCGGCTTGGGCCGTTTCAGCTGTGAAAGGTTTTTGAATCTCATCCCAATTTTTCCTTCACATAATTTTGATCCACTGCGAATGTGCCGGTGTAGGTGCCGGGCAGGCGGTACATGTCTTCTAAAAGCACCCGGTGGAGTACGCTTACCAGGCCCCGGGCTCCGGTTCCTTCCTGTTCGGCGCGTTGCGCAACTGCAGTTAAGGCATCATCAGTGAATTCAAGGTCGATGCCCCATGCTAAAAGATCGTTACGATACGCCAGCAAGGCGCTGCCTTGGCTATTGATCATGATATTTTTTAAGTCCTGAGTTGTCAGTTGATCATAGACCACCCTTACAGGGAAGCGCCCCACGAGTTGTCTTTCCATACCAAAGGAAACCAGATCATCTGCCATCAGAAAATGGCGCCAATTTCCTTCAAGGCCCTGTCTGGCCATTCGTTTTTTGACGATGCGGTCAAGGTTTTCAAAAGCCCCTCCGGCAATGAACAGCACGTGCTTGGTCGATAAGGATATTCTTTCCTTGCCGATGTGCAGGGTATTTTCCGAGCCGTCAACCATATGTAAAAGCCCTTTTTGCACACCGCGGCCGGACACGTCTTTATAGGCGATGGTTTCAGTTGCAATTTTGTCTATCTCATCAAAATAGACGATGCCCATCTGGGCTACATTCGGATTGCCTCCGGCTGACAAAAGCAAGTCCACCAGTATATCAGTGGCATTCTGTCCAACGTAGCCGACTTCACTAAACTTGGTCATATCTTCATGCACGAAGGATACGCCTACCAGGTTTGACGCTGTTTCGCCGGTGAACGTTTTGCCGCATCCGGTGGGCCCGATGATCATAATGTTGGCCTTGGGAGTTATAGTATTGCGCAGGGCAATATCAATGTCCCCGCTGCTGGCAGCCATTCCTTTTTTAAGTGCCTGACCCATCCTGCGGTAGTGAAAAGCAATGGCCGTGCACATAATTTTTTTTCCTTGTTCCTGTCCGATTACGAAGCGGTCCATATCTGCTTTCAGATCAGCAGGAGTTTTGTCAAAATCGATAATTTCCTGAATAGCCGCATTTTCCTGATTTTCTCTTAACTGTGCGATTTTTTCCTCTATGCGCTGTTGTTTTTGCTTTGATATTCCGTCATCCATTGTTCCTGCTTTTCAATTTTTAGGGTTTTTGAGAAAAAAAAGTTTTAGTCGGATAAATCAGTACCATCAATCACTGAGCGGCCAAAGGCCTTGAGGAGTGTCACGTTGTGACTTGAGGAGCGGACTGACGTCCTCTTAGGGTAAAAATTGATCCTCAAGCAGAGCGCTCCTCGAACGCAGTGCTCTTCAAGCGCAGCGCTCATATTTCCCGGTTTGCCTTGGCGCGTTCATGCAAAAGCAGAGTTTGAAAATGATATCGCATCAATTTCTGATTAGTTAACGCAGGGTTAAGGCGATATAAAGGTCCGCACAAAAGGATCTCCTCGGGTGAATTTGCAAACTTAAGATATGCATTGTTAACTTTACCTATTATCGACATAGTGAGGGAATACTCATCTTTAGTTGCCAGGGAAAATAAAGAGCTTTCCAGCGGTGTTTTCAACTTGACGCGGTTAAAATTCAAATTTTCTCCGGGCAGATCATCCTCAACGTTATCAAGATCGCCCAGAAAACTCTCTTTAAGGTCATACTCTATTACAAGACTGCAAATTTGATTAAAGACATTCCGTCTGATGGGCTGTTTTCGTTTTTGTTTGGCCCGCTTACGCTTTATGTGGTGCAATAAATTCATTTTTTCTTTTATCTAACCTGGACATGCTGGAATTAAAAGAAATTATTTATCACGAAAACACGAAAATACGAAAACACGAAGAAAAATTATTAAAATTTCGTGTTTTCCTTCTTTCGTGATTTCGTGATTGATTTTAATTTTTTTGCCATAAAATGCACAAAATTAACAACTAAGAAACTAATTAGAATATTGGCCTCAAATGCGGTATTCTTCAAAGTCTATTGTGGGTATATGCACCCATGTGCGATCCAGGCTGTGATAACCGTTGCGACGTCGGGCATCGTAACCATAACGCAAAGCCGTGAGGCCCTCTTCCAGGATCCTGATGGCATTTTCTGCGGTAAATTCATTGGGTGGTGCGAAATGTTTCATACAGATTTCTTGCCCTGATTTGTGACGAAGCAAAAATGGGTGTTTGTACTTTTCCATGACAAAAGGCCTGAAAGGCGTATAAGTTGAAAGCGCTACCCGGCAGTCCGGAAATAAATAGCTGCGCGCGTAGTAATCCTTAAGGGTATACTCTCCGATGCGTTTATAAACAAAGTATTCTACCTTATAGGCGCTTTTTCTGGTAAAGCCGAAACCATCTATCTCCAAGGAGCCGGTATCTGCAATATAAAGCAGTAGTGCAGCATGCTCCGGTTTTGCCTGACTGAATTGCAGGCGTATTTGCAGAGCCCTTGTTAGACGATCATGCTCTCTCGCCGAAATTTTTGCATGGACGGCTTCATGGAACCAGTCGCGCAGCTGGTGAGTTGAGAGCAGTCCATTTCCGGGAGGGTTGAAGGTCGGCTTTTGACTTTCCAGCCCCTTAAGGATTGCCTTTAGAGGTTCCACATGACGAAATGTTTTTGCCTCTTTATAATATTTTTCGGGGATATCGATCTTTGCACCGATAAGGTCCAGTATCTCCTCATCGCTCAGTTTTTTGCGCCGCAGCCCTCTGTTTTTCCTGATAAAATAAGGCATTACCTGGAAAAGAATTGTTTTAAGCGTATCATCTAATAAAATACCATCGACCTCGCGCGTAAGCTGATATTTTCTTAAGAATTCTTTTCGCAGGTGGTTATAATCATAGGCGTTGATTACTTCGTAATTTTCTAAAACAGAGTGTATGCTGAGCGCTTTTACGAACTGTCTGTCCTGATGCGTAATAATTGTTTTTGATTGCGGATGTCCGGGATTTTTCATGGGTCTTCCCTGACGCAACAAGTTTTGGACCTCATTTTCTATCGCCGGATCAAACAAAAGAGGCAGGTATATGAAGTCTGATTCCACCAAAATTTCCATATCAGAATTCAATAATTGCCACACGGTTCAAACCTTTTTGCCTATCAATATTAACCAACTTAATTCTAAACGGTCGTTCATAGAGTTTTTGATCCTTTGTCAATGAGCGCTGCGCTTGAGGAGCACTCCGTTTAAGGAGCGGCCTGTCGGCCTTTAGGGGAATTTTGATTAACGCTTTTCCCTTAAGCGAAGCGCTCCTAAAGCGTAGCGCTCTGGCAGCACACAGGTGATTTTTGCCAATGACAAACATCCAAATTCAAAGCACCGATTCTTACCGTTTCAGAATGTTCGAGTGCTGCCGCCTTCTTGGGGTTTTATCGCGCGAATCGGCACATACAGGTATTTTTCTCCTGCTTCCGTCTGTTCGGATACGGCGAATTCCAATGCCGTACCTTCGATTTCTTGCCCCCGGCAGAGCAACTTTCCGCCTTCAAGTTGCCGGGCGATATCTTCAGAGATGAGTCGCTCCTCTAGGGTCAAATTCTTTTTGTTCAGCGTTCGATTGCACAGTTTCCGCAGTGATTTGGCCTCGTAGCTGCCGGGTTCATATATTTCAATTAAACCATCGGCGGCATGCCCCGGCATGATTTCAAGGACAAGCGGCAGTAACTGTTCGGCTTCATCGATTTGAAGATCCTTTTTGGGCTCAATATCCGTCATGTCTTATTCCTCCTATCCTAAAGGTACCAGTACACAGGGATCAGGGCTCGGGGGTCAGGTTTTTTTCTCAATAGACTTCCGCAATCCATTGATCATCTTTCCAATTTCCGCTGTTTTATCTAATCCCTTCTTGCTTTGATTTCTATTGATATAATCAATTTAAAATTTTGTATTATTTGTCGAATCATAAAAAATGTTTCCAGGTTTTTGGCCATCAAAGAGCATACTGTAGGAATCGACCATGAACCCGGAGGTAATCTGATTTGTCATGATGACGGAAGGATCCGGGAGATAGATGCA
>JABMQM010000556.1 GCA_013203195.1 Desulfobacteraceae bacterium
ATCTCAAAGCGCAGGCAGCCCGCTTTGATTGTAGTTCAAACCAAAGAACTGGCACATCAATGGGTCCGAAAAATAGAAGAATTTTTAGGGGTCCCGGCAGATGAAGTCGGCTTTATCGGCGGCGGCAGAAAGGTTGTCGGGGAAAAAATTACGGTTGCCCTGGTGCAATCGCTATATAAATGCGCAGAAGAAGCGGCGCAGCAGGTCGGCTTTCTGGTAATTGACGAATGTCATCGCTGCCCAAGCCGAACCTTTACCGATGCTGTAAGCGAATTTGATTCACAATACATGCTGGGGCTTTCAGCCACGCCCTGGCGCCGGGATAAACTGACAAAAGTGATTTTCTGGCATCTTGGCGATTTGCATCACAAGGTCGACCAACGCCGCCTGGTGGAAAGCGGCGACGTTTTATCCGCTGAAGTGATTGTCAGGGAAACGGACTTTAAACCCTATTACGATCCAATAAACGAATACAGCAAGATGATGTCGGAACTCACCGCAGACGACAAACGCAACCATCTGATCGCCTCTGATATTGCCCGGGAAACAGACAGTATTACGGGCATCTGTCTGGTGCTGTCGGATCGAAAAAAACACTGCGAAACTCTGCAGGCTCTTTTACGATACAAACATAAAGTATTTGCCGACCTGTTGACCGGCGATCTCAGCGATGTGCAGCGGCAGGACGTTATTGATCGATTGAATCAGGGCAACGTCAAAGTACTGGTGGCTACGGGCCAGTTGATAGGGGAGGGCTTTGATCATCAGGATTTGTCGTCCCTGTTTCTGGTAACACCTATAAAATTCAGCGGACGGGTAATGCAGTATCTTGGGCGGGTACTGCGGCCGGCACCCGGAAAAAGCAAAGCCAGGGTCTTTGACTATGTTGACGTCAACGTCGATGTCCTCGTGAATGCCGCCAGGTCCAGACAAAAGGTTTTCAGTGATTCTTCATGAAATCTTCGGTTAGGCGGCGCGGGCCTTCCTAAAGGCCTTTGAAAGCGATGCATTCATTACTGCTTCATAACCGGTTAATTGAGCCACAACGACACCATCAGAGTCAAGGAAGGTGAAATCGCCCTTCATTTTGCTGCTGGACGCCTCCTTGACCTCGAGGACCGCCGTAACTCCATCTGCGGGGAAAACGGTACGATACTGGCGATAACTGGCGCTGTAACTCGGCAGGGAAACAGCCGACTTCTCTTCAAAGCACCAAAGAATCGCCATCTGAAAGGCTGAATCGAGAATCAGCGGATCACCGATCCATTTTGTCCGCAACGGTTCTTTCATCCATTTTGCAGGCGAAGGTGCTGCTGATATGCGGGCCACCATTCCGCGGGAAGAGTACCCCATGATCTTTTGGAGTCCACGCAGCTCAGAGCCGTGAAAGAGAATCTTTTCATAGATTTCATCCATGCTCTTGGCATACGGCTTTGAAGCGATATTTTCGGATATATGGAAAACCGGCGGTGCTTCCAATGTATCTGCTAAAATCGCCGTAGCCCCGGAATGGATTATGTCAATGCCATCTTTCAAGCCGTCCCTGATTTCAACGTTGACCTCATAGATTGAGTCTTTTTTGCGCGGCTTGCCCGACAAAAGACGGATGAGTTTTTTGTTGCCGTTCAGCTTGATCCCCTGGAAAATCCGCATGTCATCGAGGCCGTGCAGCAAAAGGCCCGGATTGTCATGCAGGGCGCCATGGCCGAGCCATTCGGTAATGAGCGCGAAGGGAACCACCGGTTTTCCATCCAGGATGTGTGCTTCCAGAATCGGGTAGCGATCAAGATCGATTTCACGTTTAAGGGTCAAAGATAGTTTTTCATCTGACGGCTCTACAGGGGATAGCCGGGGAGTCAAACAGGTAGTCTCGTATCTATTATTTGCCCGCGGGGAAATGATGTTGGCACCGATTACAACTTCTGCCGGCGAATTATTATCACCTTGCATTTCATAGAGCATACACATGGCACCGGCATTTAGGGGGATCAACTCGATGCCGCTTTGCGTAAACTTGCGCTTTAAGGCCGCACATACCATGCCGCCGTCCCACGGTCCCCAGTTAATGGAGACGACCTTGCAGTCCGGACGCTTTAGCGACTCCTGCTGGGCGATCTTGTTGAGTATTTCATTGGCCATGGCATAGTCGACCTGACCGTTGTTCCCCATGCGGGCGGCCACGGATGAAAAAAGGACAAGATACCTGAGAGCATCCTGTTTGGTTGCTTCCAGCAGTACATTGAGGCCCAGGACCTTGGGATCGAAGACATTTTCAAACTGCTCCATGGTCTTATCTATAATCAAACGATCTTGCAGGGCGCCGGCGCCGTGAATAATACCTTTTATGGGTCCGTGAGTTGAGCGAACTTCGTCAAGAATAGCGCTGACGGCATCAAAATTGCGGACGTCAGCCGAATAGTAAAGCACAGCTGCGCCGTCTTTTTTGATTTGTTCCAGATTTCTTGTAATTTCGCGATTTGCCATATGCTTTTTGAATGCTTTTTCAAGCTTTATGGGCGTTGCCGTGGTGCCGCTATATTCGTTTTCAAGGATCGCTTTTTTGATCTCGGCCTCTTCTTCAAGGGCAAGCATCCACTCGGGTTCGGGGGAGGGAGAAGGAGATCGTCCCAGCAAGACGAGAGTCGGTTTTACATGCTTTGCCAGCGCAGCGGCTGCTGCAGCGGTTACACCGCGGGCCCCTCCGGTAACCACCACCACGTCGCCCGCATTGAGGTCTATTTCACCCTGGGTGTGTGGCGCCGCTTCAAGCTTTAAAATATTGCGGGAGTCGGAATCCAGGCCGATTTCGACAGATTCTGAAAGGTCGGCATGAATCAGTTCTGATACAACGGCCCGGGCCATTTCTTTATTTGCTTCCCACTGCGGAGCGATGTCAAAGGCGCGACAGCAGACACCGTCCCATTCAATCGAGGCGGTTTTGGCAAGACCGGCGAGTCCGCCCTGCAAAGGATCGGCAAAGCCCCGGCCTTTAAAGCCGAAAGCGCCGTCAAGGCGCGTTATGGTCGCTAAAAAAGCGCCGGCTTTTGCCGCGGAATCGATAAGATCCGGCGCCAGATAATTGGTCAGCAAAAAAGCGTCTTTGAGAAATTTAGGGCCTTGTTGATCCAGTCGGCTCGCATGATTCAAAACATTGTCGGCCACAATGACCAGGCCGGCAGCTTTGCTGACAGCGTTGTTGCCGTTTAGTCTTTCCGGCAGACTGTCAACGGGGATAAGGACGGTATCGATATTATTGGATGCAAATTCATCAGCTATCGCTTTGGCAAGACCGGTTTTGTCATCGGTGACAAAAACCTTGCGGCCTGGGGGCAGCGCCAATCGATCGCCGGGATTAAACGGTTTCTCGACAACGGCAACAACCTTTCTTTCGATTCCGGCTGCCAAATTTTTAGGTGAAACGTCC
>JABMQM010000557.1 GCA_013203195.1 Desulfobacteraceae bacterium
AGCGATAGTGCCGTATTCGCAGCGCTACGCCGTGCCAAGGGATTCTGCCGTCTTCGCAGCGCTACGCCGTGCCAAGGGATTCTGCCGTCTTCGCAGCGCTACGCCGTGCCAAGGGATACTGGATATAACTTTCGACGCTATTCAATCATCAATCAACAATCACAAGGTTGCTGGTCGTAGCGGAGATCCCGCAGAATGCGGGGTTGCCCGTTATTCGTTTCCGACCTCTGACTTCCGACCTTCGATTTCCAACCTCCGATTTCCGGCCTCTGACCTCCGACTTCCGCCCTCCGTCCTCCGACCTCTGAACTGTTACGATTTCCCTTAAGTTATTTGAAGAACCTTCCGATAAGATTACTGAGGGAGGAATAACCTATGTTAGTAGAATCTGTCAAAAATACAGCAAACAGCGTGGTGTCGCCGGCTCAGGCAGGACTCCCGGTCGGAACAGGGATGAGTCCGAAAGATGAAGCGGCTGCAAAGCCGGTTCACGAGCCTAGTACAGCCGATCTAAAAGAACTGGCTGCCAATGTTCAGGAAAATCTGAAGTTTATGAATGATGTAGATCTGCAGTTTTCTGTTCATGAGGCTTCCGGCCAGGTGGTGATCCAAGTAAGGGAGGAATCGACCGGTAAACTTATCAGAGAGATTCCATCTAAAGAGGTATTAAATCTTGCGGCCAAGTTTGACGAAATGGTCGGCCTGATAATGGATAAAAAAGGCTAAAAAAAATACCTTAGGAGCTAGGCCCTGATTTATGCCTGGAGAAACGAGCCAACAAATAAAAATTCTTATTGTTGATGACGACAGGGATATCGCCGATATTCTTGTCGATATCGTTTCTAATAAGGAAAGAGCGGTCGACGTCTGCTATGATGGTGTGGATGCCGTTAAAAGCATCCGGAACAGCGTATACGACCTATTCATTGTTGATTTAATTATGCCGGGGGTGGACGGACTCGATGTGCTTAAATATGCCAAAAAATCCAATCCGGATGCCCTGGTAATTATCATCACCGGTTATGCTTCTTTGGAAACGGCAGTTACAGCCATCAAAGAAGGCGCCTACGATTATATCAGGAAACCGTGGAAGCTTGAAGAGATCAAGATTGTCGTAGAGAATGCCGTAGATAAGATAAAGTTGCATAGAGAAAACAGTGAACTTTTAAAAAGATTGCAGGATGCCTACCGTGAGCTGGTGGTATTAAAGGCAAAGAAGAATGGAGAAGACAAAATAGAAAAAATCAATTTCTTTTCTTCAAAAATGCCAAATCTGCACTATCTTTACAATCATAGTTCACCTTCCAGCAGCTACGTCGATGAGCTGCAGGCACTCTCTTCCTTAAGGGACAGCGGAACCCTGACTGCAAGCGAATTCAAGGCATTCAAAAGTCATCTTCTTAAAATGATAACCTGAACCTGTGAACGTTTACGAATCTTGCACGCCAAATTTCGAAAGATGAGTCATTGTATATGAATGAAGATCTAACGATACTAGTTGTTGATGATGAAGACTACATCCGGGATATTTTCAAGGATTACTTTGAAACTGCCACCGAATATACTGTTTTTACCGCCTGTGACGGCCTTGAAGCGCTGGATATAATAGAAAGAGAAGAAATTGACTGTTGTTTTACAGATCTTTCCATGCCCAGGCTGGACGGGTTGGAGCTAACCCGACGCATCCATCTTATAGATAATACTATTCCGGTTGTCGTCATGACCGGTAATCCTACTATGGATAATGCCATCGAGACTTTAAAAAACGGAGTCGTCGATTTTCTAACCAAACCGTTTCGAATCGATCAAATCCTTCCTACGATTATGCGGGTTATGGCCGAAAGAGCATTTTTTGTTGAAAATATTTTATTAAGAAAAGAGGCTGAACAGGGCCGCAAGCTTCTAAAAATCAATCAGGAACTGCACCAGAAAATAAAGGAAATTGGGACTATAAATCTGATACTGCAGAAGTTAAATCAGGTGACAACCAGCCAGGATCTTTTTGACACCCTGGTTAAACTGTCAGGCGAAGTCACCGCTTGTGATGAAGCCCATTTCTGTTTTTTTACCCAGCAGATGCAAGAGCATGTCATAATCGCCTCTTTTTCCAAAGATGAAGATAAAGCCGCGGCTGTGGCCGGGTGGTTGGAAAAGAACATTGTTAAAAAGGTTGCAGATGACGGGATGCCATGCCTTATCAAAGGTAACGCCGGCAATAGCACTATCATTGGTATTCCTCTTAAAATACGGTCGGAGATCTTTGGCATCCTGTTTGCAATTATTAAAAACGACCAATACACGTTCAGCGAAAAAGATATATATATTTTGAACTTTATGGCGGAGAAGGCATCCTCTTTGGTGGAAAATCTGGCCCTTTATGAAAATATTTACAGCAATCTTTTTGCCACACTTTACGCCTTTGTCGAGGCCATCGAGGTTAGAGATCCATACACCAAGCAGCATTCGGCAATGGTGTCAAACTATTCCATGTCAATTGCCAAGGCTTACGGATGCTCGCAGGAAGAGATAGACAAATTGCACGTTGCCGGAAACCTGCACGACATCGGCAAGATAGGTATCCCGGACAATATACTGTTAAAGCCCGGACGGCTGACAGAGGAAGAGTATGAGGTCATTAAAAAGCACCCTTTAATCGGAAGCAATATTATTGGGCATCTTGGCATGTGGACGGAAGAGCAGGGCATAATCAGGCACCATCACGAAAGGTATGACGGCAAAGGGTATCCTGACGGTCTTAAAGGTAAAGAGATCCCTTTTCTTTCTCGAGTCCTGTCGGTAGCCGATGTTTTTGACGCCCTTACCACAGATCGTGCATATCGTCAGAAAATGCCGGATGATGTTGCTGTCAAGATAATTAGGGAAAATGACGGCAGCCAATTTGATCCTGAAATTGTAAGCCTTTTTATCGAACTGTACAAGAAGGGGAAGCTTAAACCCTAACGAAGCTTCGCCTATCGATCCGTATCCCGCCGTAGGTGGCAGCAGACCAACGAGTTGAAGATAGTTCTATCTTACAAAATATGGCGAAGCGATGCTGGATATCGGATACTTGATACTGGATAGAATAAATATAGAATTCCTTGGTTCCATCCAGAATCCAGAGACCAGCATCAAGTATCTGCTGATTCTTGCAGCAACGTGTCATAAGAAAA
>JABMQM010000558.1 GCA_013203195.1 Desulfobacteraceae bacterium
GCATATCCCTCGGGTTTGTCATTCATGGCACCCGCCCAGCAGTAAATATCGGGGGCTTCCGCTGATAAGCCTTCAACCAGATCGGTGGTGAAGGTTGCGATACCGCACTGGCGGGGCAGATAGTTGCCGATTACGGCAACCGACCCGATTCCCTCATAATATTTAATAACAGATGTCATAACCGCTACCTTTTTTGCTTCTGTTTCTCTTTTAGTGTGTGCTTACCTTTTTTCTGTTCTTCGCGTTTGCCTTTATCTTTTTTCCCCTTGTCTCCCATTTTGGCCTCTTTTCGTTTTAAAAAATTGTTTTATCAAATAAAAAAGTGATATCCAGATACTCGGTATAGTGAGGATCTTCTTTATTGATCCGGTCGTTTGCTGTTCGGCGGGCCTGGTTCAACAACCCTTCAAGCTGGGCCGTTAGGAAAATCAACATTTAGATATTGTAACACAGGACAGCTATCAATTCAAATATTTACATTTGCGAAAGAGAGATTAAGATGGTTTTTATGACCCTAATTTAACGTCGAAGCGCGGCCATTTAAGAAGACACCCCGCCAATGGTGACGAAGATGCCTTTTTTAATCGTGGAAGAAGCACTCGATGTTATCCTTGCGATGGGTGAAACATTGCGCGAGACAGAACGCACACGGGTCTGTATTCGGCATCTGCGCGGCCGTCTTGCCAGGCTTGATGCAAAGATTAAACCCATCCCTTTTGCGGATCTTTCAAATACCGAAATCACAATGTTGAATTTTAAAAATGCAACGTTGCGAAATACATGGTTAAACCACACATATTTGCTTAAAACCAGCTTCCATATGGCAGATCTGAGAGGGTCGGACTTTAACGACTCGAGAGTCGAGTCGGTTGACTTCAATGACGCCAGGCTTTCCACGGATAACCGGAAAGTATAACCCCTATTATTCCTTGTCACTTTGGTGTTTCTTGGACCTTGCCTTCAACCGTTCCATAAGCTCTTGAGCTCTTTTTTTTGCTGCGCGCTCCTTATCATCCAACACTTCTACCCATGGTTCGGTGACTCGCCATGTGAGTTTACCACTTAGCGGAGGTTCAGGATAGGCACCTGGATCGTACAAAGAATAATCACGAAAATCCACGGGACTCTCTTGGTAACATGACCAGACCGCCTTTCTGATAAGATCCGGATCTCCTTCAAATTGAAGGTCTATTAGAGAAAGCTGTTTTCGAAAACGTTCAATCATCTCCATGGACAAATTGAACAGAAATGGATGGGGCGCACCGGTATCGATGATCCGCTTCTTCTCATCAACGCCATGGTTAATCAAAGATTTCAAAGCTTCGCCAGTTGAATGACCTTCAGATTCCGGTCCTCCGACGATCATATAGCGTATGTTGGGGTTTGCTACGATATTGCAAACAATTTTCTCAAACCCAATATTTTCGGTTTGTACAGTTCCGGACAGAGCTGCTCCCGTTTCAATCCCGGCCCTCACAAGGCTTTCAAGCTCGGGAGGGATTTTATCGGCGTCACAATTCAAGATGATCGCCACGGCAACCGGAGAAAAATCATTCCCCCTAAGATATCTACCATCCTCTGGAGGATAATCTGGATGTGGATCTACCTTTAACATGCTTTACCTCCTGTTCTAAAAGGAATTTGCATTTTCCTTCGAGCTCAGTTCATCTTAAAATGGTCTGAAATTATCAGCTTTATAAGAAATATATGTGGAATGATTGTTACAATCAAGGCCAAGTCCATTCTTGGCTCACTCTGACAACTCATCACTCTGAGATACGTTTCGATATGTAGTTTATCTATCCATCAACCGTCTAAGGATACCCTTCTTTTGAGGCTCAGGTGGGGGAAGACCGAGATGTTTGCAGATGACACTTTCGAGCTTCTCATCTGAAACATCAGACCCTTCAACTACGATTTCTTCTCCTACCATAACGGCAGGAGCGACCGGCAAATCCAGTTCAAAATACTCATCGGTGCTATATTCAGCGATAGGTTTTGATATGGTTTCGATCTCGATGTCATACTTTGCGCCCAGCCCGGGCATCATTTTTTTAAAATGCTTTCACGGCTTACCATTGGGCTCGTTGAGAAAGAATCTGATCTTTAGCATATCTCCCTCCTTTTTAAACCTAGGTTGAACGGTTCAACGTTCAAGCCCGCCCTGGCGCGACGACCATTATCAAGGAGATCAACCTTCTGCTATTAAAAACATGTGCATTGGATCCAACTTCTTGAAATCAGGTCTGGGCCAGGGGTTCCGGGTTGATGAGCCCTAACAGGCTCAATTCAAAAGAGTTGCGCCTAAATGGAGGCGGCAAGCAATTTTCACCCAACCCGCCTGCCAAAGTTCTTGTACGGCGGACAGGTGGGTGCAAGAGACCAATCCTGGCATCGAGTTGTAACATTAAGTAATGTCAAGGTGTTATAACCTCTGAACCTAGAACCCCTTGGCACGACGTAGCTTCAGCGTAGGCGGCTGAACCAAGAACCGATCAGTTTATGAATAGCCGTGAAAGATTTTGTAAAACTATGCGCTATGAAGCCGTGGACCGGGTGCCTTTTTTTGAAGAAGGCATACGCAAAGAAGTGCTGAGAACATGGCGCAGGCAAGGCCTGGCACGGAGGTCTGATCTATCAACGATGTTCTCCTATGACCGGTACGACCACATAGAACTTGACCTTGATCCTAGACCGGGGCTTAAAAAATGGCCCAGCTCATTTTCGCAATTGGATGCATTGAGACAACGTCTTAACCCGGAGGACACCAGCCGCCTGCCACCAAGATGGCGCCGGAAGGTTCGTAAGTGGAGAAACCGCGACCATGTACTCATGCTGCGTGTGCACCGGGGATTTTTCCTTTCAATGGGCGTCTCTGGTTGGAAACGGTTTAAGGAGGTGGTCCGTCTTCTAATTAAAGATCCGGAGCTTGTGCGCGAAGTTATGATGGTCCAAGGCCGGTTTGCAGCACGGCTGACAGAACGGATTTTGGAGGATGTTGATATTGATGCCGCTGTATTTGTCGAGCCTATCTGTGAGAATCGAGGCCCCTTAATCTCACCAAAAATGTATGAGGAATTGATTCTTCCGAGCTACCAGCCGCTCCTTGAGGTGCTGAGCCGTAACAAAGTGGAGACTATAATCTTTCTTTCATTTGCCAATCCCAGATTGCTGATCCCAAGCATTCTTAAATGGGGGTTCAACTGCCTGTGGGCCTATGAGGTCAAGATGGAGGCCATGGACTATCAAGTCCTGCGCCGGGAGTTCGGACGAGACCTGCGCCTAATAGGAGGCCTTGACCTGGACACCCTGTACCGCGGCAAGCAGGCCATCCGGCGTGAAATCGAGGAGAAAGTACCGCCTCTGCTTGCCAATGGCGGATACATACCTATGCTTGACGGCAGGGTTCGAGAGGATATACCTTTCGACAATTACATCTATTACAGAAGAACATTGGAAAAGGTAATTCGGGGTTAAGCTGAGAGAAATTTGAAATGAAGCTTGAGGGGAAAGGGTGTCAAATCGTGAATAATTAATAGTGGTATCTTGTCCACAATTCAAGACACGACACCATTTAACTGTCTGTGCTAAAAGGCTGATTCGCTCTTTAGATATTCTCCCATGA
>JABMQM010000559.1 GCA_013203195.1 Desulfobacteraceae bacterium
CGATTCTGAGGCGAATCCCGATAAAATCGGGATTAACCTTGAACCTCTGAACCGTGAATCCTGAACCTTATTATTGTATTGGACATTTTAAGGTACTCAATGTATCTTTTAATACGATGTACGCATCATTTCCAGAAAAATATTGAGCTATTTCTATAATGAGAGGTAATAGATAAGGAGGTCAACTTATAATGAAAACAACGAATCCTCTTGCCAGATTACTGCGACAATCTCCATTCAAACCGCTTCAGGAGCATATGCGGGTTGTCGCTAAATGTATGGATGCATTCATGCCCTTATTTGAGGCACTCTTTGAAAAGGATCAAAATCGCGTTAGAGAAATTGCTGAAAAAATCGATAAGACTGAAAGCGAGGCCGATGAGATCAAAAATGGACTGCGGCTTAATCTGCCCAAAACCATTTTCCTGCCGGTCGCCCGACCGGATCTGTTGGTCCTTATATCGGAGCAGGATTCAATTGCAGATTCTGTCGAAAACATCGCCGGTATCCTGACCGTCCGCGAAATGGAGGTTCCGGAAGCAATGCGCGCTCTTCTAATGGAACTTATTCAAGCGACAATTGACACATTCCATAAAGCCTTAAAGGTAATCGAAGAACTGGATGAATTGCTGGAAGTCGGTTTTAGAGGTAAATATTCGTCTATTGTTACTGATATGATTGTAGATTTAAAACAGACTGAAGAGATTACTGATGATTTGGCAAAAGAACTTAACCGGATTTTATTCTCCCTGGAAGACCAGTTGAAACCGGTCTCAGTTATATTCTGGTATAAATTAATCAAAGAGATTGGCGAAGTGGCCAATCATTCGGAAAATGTTGGTGATCGAATCTTGTCATTCCTAGCCCGGTAAAAGAAAGGAATTTATAGTGGAAATCATTGCCGCATACGGCTTTATCTTTATTATAATTGCAGTTGTTTTCGGACTTTATATGACCTGGGGAGTCGGCGCAAACGATTTGGCAAATGCCATGGGGACCTCGGTAGGGGCAGGCGCGGTGACTGTCAAACAGGCTATTTGTATCGCCGTTGTCTTTGAATTTTTAGGCGCGGTTTTAGCCGGAGGACACGTGACCACAACGATTCGAAAGGGTATTGTTGACCCTTCTGCAATTATTAACGAGCCTCAAATTCTTGTTTACGGCATGCTTGCTTCTTTATTGGCGGCAGCCGTCTGGTTGACGATCGCTTCCGCAAAAGGCTGGCCGGTCTCCACAACACATTCGATTGTCGGCGCGATTGTGGGTTTTGCAATTGTCGGCATCGGGATTGATGCGGTGAACTGGGATAAAATTATTAAAGTCGTCGCCAGTTGGATAATCTCACCCCTCGTAGGCGGAACCATCAGCTTTCTTCTGGTCATAAGTATTCGCAAATTAATTTTAAATACGGATAACCCGCTTGGCAATGCAAAAAAATATGCTCCCGGTTATGTCTTTCTGGTCGGTTTTATTATATCCCTGGTAACTTTATTCAAAGGTCTGAAACATTTGGAAATGGATTTGTCTATTTGGGCGAGTTTTCTTGTTGCTGTCTGCATCGGGGGCCTTGTTGCTTTTTTGGGCTGGTTATTAATAAGAAGAATTAAATTTGATGAAAATCCTGATAGGAGATCTCATTTTGCCGGTGTTGAAAAAGTATTTACTCCCCTGATGTTATTTACCGCTTGTTCAATGGCTTTTGCCCATGGTTCAAATGATGTGGCCAATGGCATCGGACCCTTGGCCGCGGTTTTTAGTATTGTTAATTCAGGCGGCGAGGTGATGCAACAAGCGCCGTTACCCCTCTGGATTCTATTAATAGGCGGCGGCGGCATTGTCTTGGGCTTGGTTACCTTAGGTTACAGGGTAATGCTGACTGTCGGCAAAAAGATCACCGAACTTACGCCGTCTCGTGGTTTCTGTGCAGAATTGGGGGCGGCGGTAACGGTTGTGCTTGCCTCTCGAACCGGAATTCCCGTTTCGACCACACACATATTAGTCGGAGCGGTTTTTGGCGTCGGTTTAGCTCGCGGAGTCGGGGCGTTAGACTTGCGCGTGGTTTTAAACATCATTATCTCCTGGGTAGTCACATTGCCCGCAGGTGGTATCATGGCTGCTTTTTTCTTTTTCACATTGAAAGGTATCTTTGGCTAAATACCTGCACAGCGCTGAAAATCCACTAAGATCGTTGATACATAACGATATGTCCTGGCTTATCTCAGCTTTTTCATCCTATTGAGTGCTTTCTGCCGTGCCTCTTTAATGTCTTCTCCACGCACTTCTGCTTTTCGTGCAGCCCAAAACTGCGCCTCTTCCCTGTCATTTGTGTACACACCGCACCACATCAGCCCCGACATAGCACCAATGCCGTGGGGATTGCTCCGCAGCGCCCGCAGAAACGATTCTTTCGCAGCCCTGTATTCCTGGTTGCGGTAGGATGCCCAGCCCAGAATGTCTTGCGTCATGAAAGAGTTCGGGGCAACGGCAGCGGCCTTTTCAAAAAGACCTGAATCGATTTTCCCCTTTTCGCCATAAACAGAATGTAGATAGAACGCTTCAAGCGCGCGCCCCAGGATATCCATCCCATGCATCGATATCGTTTCAGTCCATAACGCCGGTTGTACCTGCTTGGCAGGAAAAGGGTGCCCCCAGGCTGCCAAATGGTCCAGAAATATCCGGCGAAATTCGACAAGGCCGTCCGAGTAAGAAACAAGGATACGTTTTGAAAGACTCTGTTCATTATCGGCGGCATCAAATAAAAAAACGGTTGCGAACCGATCGCCGGCCTTTCCGTACAGCCAAAAGCGTACATTCTGCTCCGTGCTGACCTGATGTAAATCGACCAAAATTTCCTTTTCCCGGCAGTACGCTTTCAGGTCCGTTTTTTCCGGAAATATTTTGTTTGCCCTCCAGCCGAACCAGCATTCTTTCAATCCTGTGTGAAGGGCCATCACATTTCCCAGAAGAAAATGAAGCGCAAGACCTACCCCGTTAAAATCCTCGGGAGGGTCGGGTTGAAAAGGAAGTACAATACATTGTGGACGGTTCTTTGTTTTTCCGCTTTTACTCATGTTTACTCTTTTATATGTCAACAAATAAATTCTAATTGAGTCTTAACTCAATCAGGTGCATGTATTTCTGCAAAAAGGTTATTATCGCTGTTTGGGCCGCTTTTTTTGCTGCTGCTGGGCTTTTAGGATTTTGGCCCAGGTGTCTCGCAGGGTTACCGTGCGGTTAAACACCAAAGATTCAGCCGTAGAATCGACCGTATCAACGCAGAAATACCCGACTCTTTCGAACTGGTAGCGACTGCCCGGGGCCGCACCTGCCAGGCTCGGTTCCAGGCGGCAGTCCCCTAATGTTTCCAGTGAATTAGGATTTATATAGTCCTTAAAATCCAGACCGTCTTTTGCTTCCGCCGGGTTCGGTACCGTGAAGAGATTGTCGTACAGGCGTATCTGAGCGCTGATAGCGTGGTCCGCCGAAACCCAGTGCAGGGTTGCCTTGACTTTACGCCCGTCCGGAGCCGACCCGCCCCGTGTCTCGGGGTCATAGGTGCAGTGCAACTCGACGATTTCGCCGGTTTGTTCATCTTTAATCACATCCACACACTTGATAAAATAGGCATAACGCAGACGCACCTCACGCCCGGGGGCCAGACGGAAGAATTTTTTGGGCGGATCTTCCCGGAAATCTTCCTGCTCGATATAGAGTACCCGTGAAAACGGAAGGCTGCGGGTTCCCATGGCCGGATCCTCGGGGTTGTTGATTGCTTCCAGTTCTTCCGTTTGTTCTTCAGGATAGTTGATAATCACTACCCTCAGCGGGTGCAGGACGGCCATCACGCGCGCTGCCCGCTTGTTAAGATCTTCGCGGATTATGTATTCTAAAAACGCCATGTCGACGATGCTGTCTCTCCGTGCCACGCCGATGCGTTCGCAGAAGCTGAGGATGGCTTCCGGCGTATAACCCCGCCGTCGCAGACCGCTGAGAGTCGGCATCCTGGGGTCGTCCCAACCACCGACATGCCCCTCATCCACCAATTGTATAAGCCTGCGTTTGCTCAACACAGTGTAGCTGAGATTCAGGCGTGCGAATTCGATCTGCTGTGGGTGACAATCGACGTTGAGTGCGTCCAGCACCCAGTCGTACAGTGCGCGGTTATTCTCAAATTCCAGGGTATAGAGTGAGTGGGTGATGTTTTCGATGGAA
>JABMQM010000560.1 GCA_013203195.1 Desulfobacteraceae bacterium
TTAGGCGAAAAGCTTTAGCATCATAATGATTTGCGGTTAAGGTTCAAGGTTGAAAGGTTCAGAGGTTCAGGGTTCAAAGGCTTAAGGGTTAACTCAGAATCCGAACCCAGAGCGCAGAACCTGGAACTCAGAACCTAAAACGAATAACCCAGAACGCAGAACCCAGAACGGTGAACCTAATTCGTCCAAGTACCTTTCGACTGACTTTCAGTCGGAACAGAAATCTACCTGCTTTAGGTAGTGGTTTAATCGAACAATCAGACCGGTACCGATGCTTTATAGAACGTTGCTTCGCCATCAATACGGTAAACATTTACAGCTGCAGGAACAATGACTGATGACCCACCGGCAAGTGGAATAAGGCTCCCTTTTTCAAAATCAGTAATTGTTGCTTTTCCATCAGTACAAAGGACGATCTCAACACTCCGGTTAGCAGGACTCGTATAGCTCATGCCGTTTTTAACCTCGATAACCGACAAGATAAATTCCTCGGCCTGGCTATGATAAGCTTTCTCACATTCGTTTATGACTTTTTGAGGAAGAATATGTATTTTTCGCTCTTTGAAATTAAGAACACTCAAAAGCTCGGGCACATCAATATGTTTGGGCGTCAACCCGCCCCTTAAAACATTGTCCGAGTTTGCCATCAATTCTATGCCTACGCCGTCAAGATAGGCATGCAGCTCTCCAGCCGGCAGGAACATGGCCTCCCCAGGCTCCAGACAAATCAGGTTCAAAAATATGGGGGCAAAAACACCTATATCGGTCGCATATTCATGTTGAAGGTTGATCATCCACTTAAAAACCTGGTTTTCTTGTGAAAGCTTTCGGGCATTTTTTAAGGCATCATCTATGATCTGTTTTTGCCGGCGGCGGCTCATGGTCATCAGCGCTTGAAAAAAACTTTTTAAACCTCGAGAATCCGGTTTATTTCCAAGTTCTTTAATTTCACCTTCCAATCCTTGCGGGCAGGCTTTTTCCATTAAAGACACAATCTCGGATATCTTCCGAAATCCGTTTAGAGCCCATAAAGGAGTCAATGCGCAAATGCATTCAGGCTTATGATTATCATCCTTGTAATTTCTATTACCAGCATCCAAGGGGATTCCGAGTCTGTTTTCCCTTTCAAAACCCTGTTTTGCCTGCGCCCGACTGGGGTGCGCCTGAATGGAAAGCGGCCTGGCGGCTGCCAGAACCTTGAACAGGTATGGTAGACGGCTGTTAAACTTCTCCGCGACTTTCTTCCCCAGAATATCTTCCGGATTTTGCTCTATTAATTCCAGCAGCGAAATCCATCTGCCGTCACACTTCACCAGAGACGGCGCCTTGGGGTGAGCACCCATCCATAGTTCCGCCTGGGGAGAGGCGGCCGGAGAATCTTGACCTAACAACTCCGATATGGCGGTATAAGATCCCCAAGCATACTCCTGAATGGTATTTTTTAGCAAACCAATTGTTTTCATAATAAAATCGCTCCGCGATTTTATGAAATGCGGCTACGCCGCTTATTGGGAAAATAGTCATTTATGGATGGAAACTAAATTGATTAGTATCACATTATTTCCAGATCACGCAAATAAATATAAAATCGTTCCGCGATTTTATTAAACGTTCGGGTTAAGTGTTTACTAAACTGAGCATTTATGCAAAAGTCATTTATCACTTGTTATTAGATATTCTAACGCTCTGCAGATACAAGTGACTAATGACAAATGACCAATGACAGCCTGGTAGCTGCATGTCGGGTTTTTAATGCTCCGCGATAAAGCCTGATGGTTTCGTAAAAAGTCATCACAGAAAATGGCCCTTTTAGTTAACGAAATATTCTACAGTATCCAGGGGGAGTCAATCCACAGCGGCCGACCCTGCATCTTTGTCAGGCTTACCGGATGCAATTTAAGATGTACCTATTGCGACACCCGCTATGCCTATGAAGATGGGATGCAGATGGAAATCAGGGAAATCCTCGAACGTCTTGCCGCTTATCAATGCTCCCTTGTCGAAATCACAGGCGGCGAGCCATTGCTTCAGCATGACACCCCGGCATTGATAAATAGACTCCTTGACAATGGGTATGAAGCCATGATGGAAACAAACGGAAGTTTCGACATCAGCAGGGTTGACGGGCGGTGTATGAAAATTGTCGATATTAAATGCCCCTCGAGCGGCGAAAGCGAAAAAAATGATTTAAATAATCTTAAAAGGCTCAATTTGATAGATCAGGTCAAATTTGTTGTCGGATGCCGCGAAGATTATTTGTATGCCAAGGGAATCATAAAATCGATACCTCCTGGATTTCCAACAGAGCGCGTTCTTTTTTCTCCGGTGTCGGACAAAATATCATCTGACATACTGGCCGGATGGATTCTTGAAGACACCCTTGATGTCAGGTTACATCTGCAGCTGCATAAGATTATATGGCCGGACGTCCTCAGGGGGGTATAATCTGAATATTTCATGAGAAATTCAATAATGGAGCAATAGTTTTTAATGGTTGCGGGTTACGCGATGCGGGTTACTGGTTGCATTTTAACTCGAAACTCGTAACCCGCAACTAGCAACTTGTTCTAATACATTCAATGTGGCTTAATAAGAACCATGTTACAGGTTGTATAATATCCTAGGTGATAAATTATGAACACTCCTAAAAAAGCGGTGGTGCTCTCGAGTGGTGGGCTTGATTCCACCACTGTCATGGCCATTGCAAAGCATGCAGGGTTTGAACTCTACAGTTTAAGTTTTGACTATGGTCAGCGCCATTCTTTTGAACTGCAAGCAGCCCGCAAAGTAGCGGAAACTTTTGGGGTCAATAAGCATATGGTAATAAATGTTGATCTTAAAAAAATCGGCGGTTCGGCCCTTACCGATAATATCGAA
>JABMQM010000561.1 GCA_013203195.1 Desulfobacteraceae bacterium
GAAACCGGAAATGAAAGCTGGAGGATGAAACACAGAGCCTCTTAGCAGAGGCTTCTGATGCTTTTGACATTAACTTTTTATGCGCTGGGGTGGGTCAATTTTGCACGCCGGTGGTGGGTCATTTTTGGAAGCCGATTGACAAACTGCCTGACATTAAATATGTTAATTCATTGAAAAAAGAGATTGAAACAGATGAAAAACAGCTTAAATATATCGAAGGCGAACTTAAAAAATTAGTCAAACTTGCTCTTAGCGGTACACTCCAACGGTCAACTATTCAGGAAACAGAAAACGAATTTTTAGAATCGCAACGATTGATTAAAAAAAGCCTTGAAAATAACAAATCCAAATTAAAAAGCTTGCCCGATATAGAGGAGATTAAAATAGAGGCTGATCATGTCCGTATAGAACTATTAAGGTACTTCGGCTCAGAAGAATATGTACTTAATATGACATTTAAAGAAAAACGCCTCCTGCTTCATTGGTTATTTGATGGTCGAGATTCAGATAATAATAAGTATGGAATTTATCTCAAAGGACTTGCTGATGGTAAAATGCAGTATTTCATATTTGCCAAATTAATATATGGGGCAGGTATTATCAGTGATGATTCTATAGATGATTTAAGTACCGATCTTGTCGATTTCCCAAATTTTAGAGTACCAAAATATGTATCTAATGGCGATGAAGTATCCGAAAATAAATATAAATCTAATATTTTAGGTCTTGACAAAAAAAATGGATGCCAGTAGCCTTCAAAGATACTGTATCATCCGGGTGCAACAACATGAGGCCTTTGAAATTTGCAAAGGTCTCAACAGATTTTATTCAGCTAATAGGAGCAACTTAACCATGACACTTACAAAAGCTCAATTAGTAGACTTGATTCAAAAAGAGACTGATCTATCACGCAAGAAATCATTAGTACTGGTTGAATCCCTTCTCGAAATCATAAAACAGACCCTGGCAAACGGTGAAGACGTTCTTATCAGCGGATTTGGAAAGTTTTGCGTAAAGGAAAAAAATGAACGTAAAGGCAGGAATCCTGCAACCGGTGATGATATGATGCTGGCCCCCAGGAAGGTTGTCACATTCAGATGTTCACCCATGCTCAAAAAAACAATTGATAGCTAATAACCGACAATTTATCTTTAACCTTGATGCATCTATCCGTAATCGACTTCTACTCCTACCATGAATCGGTTACTGCGGCACTCGACGCCGTCAGCGCCGGGGAAACACTAGCAAAACAGAAGTCCATCCTATTAAAACCCAACTTGACCAATGCTTCACCACATCCGGTGACAACACCGGCCGCATGCTGTGAAGCGGTCATTGAGTACATACGTTCCTGCTCGGCTGCCGAGGTCATTATTGCCGAAGGATGCGGCGACGCGAGTCTTGAAACCGATGAAGTTTTTGACCTGCTTGGATACCGGGATTTGGCCAAACGACATAAAATCATTCTGATCGATTTAAACACAGCACCGCTTCGAAAACTT
Organism: Desulfobacteraceae bacterium; assembly: GCA_013203195.1. Lineage (GTDB taxonomy): Bacteria > Desulfobacterota > Desulfobacteria > Desulfobacterales > UBA11574 > Desulfatibia_A. Next base: position 1,503 of record JABMQM010000561.1, read on the forward strand.
AAAAACAATAACTGCCCGATTTTCCCTGAAATCTATCTTCCGGATATCGCTTTTACGCATTTCATTATTTCCCTGCCGGTGCTCAAGGCCCATTCGTTGTCAGGAATTACCGGCGCACTTAAAAACATGCTCGGCTTTGCACCGCCCAAATATTATGCCGGAAGATCAGGGGGCTGGAAAAAATCAGTATTTCACCAGAATATGCAGCAGTCGATTATTGATCTCAATTTATACCGCTGCCCGGATCTGTCCGTGATGGATGCCAGTGTAGGCCTGGCAGATTTTCACCTCGGCGGCCGTCATTGCACGCCACCGGTTAAGAAAATCATCGCCGGATACAATCCTTTAGAAATGGATCGCCAGGCCGCAAACCTGCTTGGACTCGACTGGCAACAGATACCGCATCTTTCAGCAGATTTTCGTTATAAACCTCTTCAAGGTTCTTTGCAAACTGCCGCAAAATAGAAAAGGGAGGGACACAGGAATGAAGATTCAGACGGCCTAAGGTTCCCCATCGCGCGGCGCTGAAAACTTGATTCGTAATCAAATCGGGCTTTTATAACGATTTGACATCGCTGTGAATTTGAAATACTATATCTTATTACGAGCACAGGATTGGATGGGAGATCTATAATTTGGAAAATTTCAGTGAAAAACGCCGGCATACCAGAATCGAAGTCGAATGGCCCGTGATCGTATCTAAAGGTGACGACTTCATTGAAGGCAAAACCAAGGATATCGCCTTTGACGGTATTTCCATCTTTTGTGAAGAACCGCTTCCGCTGGATGAGATTATCAGCATATCGATTGAGCTTCCAGATCAGCAGTCTGTGGTAATTTCCGGCAGGGTAGTCTGGTCGAACGTCTATGGAATTGATGATCAGAATACTACCTATGGAATAGGCCTCTGCTTCGTCAAAATATCCGATGAAGACCGCAGTAGTTTCCTCGACCTGATCTCCGATCTTCCCGAAGAATAAAATCTTCAGGCGACCATTAGTAATGCCTATAACCGTAATAATAATCGTAGGACCTGGTTGCATAAGGAAAATTAGATGTTTCCTCAAGATTTAGACAACCGGGCTCGACGTACCGCGTACTCCTACCATCAATCATTTTGGATTTTATTACCTTGGCCGTTGCCTGCAAACCCAGCAGTTTTGAGATTCTGTTGACCTCATCCACGAATCGTTCGTTGTTATGACTGCTTTCGCCCGTCCAGCCGCCGGTCTGGTGAATCTTCTGATGAATCATCTCATGCAGCAGCACGTCGCTTGCCAGCCGTTTATTTAAATTGTCCAGGCACCATTTGGACATACTGGTCGGATAAACCGGTCGCACCAGGCCTTTGTATAAATAAATAATATTTTCAGAGAAAAAATAGCACCCCAAACTTTTGTTTTGAGGCTTCAAAATCCAGTAAATAGGGCCGAATGTATTCTTTGCGTCAAAATATGTTGCATTCAAATCGTTCCATGTGTCATAAGCCCAGGCCCCTACCTCCCCGAACATTTGAATACCTTCTGCTTTCAACTCATTAAATCTATCCATTTAGTTATTTCCACAAGCAGTTTCCAATTCATAAATGAGAAAATCGGGATCGGTTGTCAATCGTCTGTGAACATTGAATAGGGCATGATTATGACGAGCACTGTATCACTCTCATGGAACATTATCGACAAAAAACGTTTTTTTATTGAAAAAACTAAATTGTTCTATTAAATAATAAATTTGTTTTATTGACATATTTGACAGATCCGCTCAAATCAGTTAAAAGAAATGAATTAAGAACTATTAATCAGAGGAGAACCTTACCATGGCGCTAACAAAAGCCCAAATCATCGACACCACCCAGAACCATCTCGGTCTCTCCAGAAAAAGAAGTTCAGAACTGGTTGAAACCCTTTTAGGAATCATGAAGACCACGCTTGCAAACGGTGAAGACGTCCTCATAAGCGGGTTTGGAAAATTCTGTGTAAAAGAGAAAAAGGAACGTAAAGGCAGGAATCCCGCAACTGGCGATGATATGATGCTGGCGCCAAGGAAGGTTGTTACCTTCAAATGCTCCGGAAAGCTTAGAAACAAAATTGATGCCAATTAGTTCCGCCCCGCTAACGGATCTTCTGCCTGTAAAATGCGTTGTCCGCTGAGAGCCCGCCTGCCTTAGCGGCAAAATGCAATCATAGCGCCTCCGTTGCAACGGACTTAAATACTACTGCCAAAAAAACTCATGCCCTCTGCTCAACTCCGCTGGCAACCGATAGCTGTTTTACTTGCTCTCGCTCTGGTATGGGGAGCCAATATGGCCATCATCAAGATCGGGAGCCGTGAGTTGGCACCTCTGTTCATGGCCGGACTGCGTTCTCTGGTAGCGAGCCTTTGTCTTTATGCCTGGATGAAATTCAAGAGGATAGATCTCTTCCCTTCCAAGATTGTTCTTTTGCACGGAATTGTAATAGGGCTCTTTTTTGGCGCCGAGTTCGGCCTGATCTATGTGGGGCTCAAATACACCATGACTTCCCGCGTGTATGTCCTTTTGTACACCGCCCCTTTCTTCGTGGCCCTGGAAGCCCATTTTCTCCTGGGCAATGACCGTTTCAATTCCTGGAAGGCCGCCGGGCTTTTACTGGCTTTCGGAGGGATTGTCATACTGTTTGTAAAGGGCTTAGGCTCTTTGCATTCGACGGCTCTGCCGGGCGACCTTATGGCTCTGGCCGCCGCTTTTTTATGGGGATCCACGACTGTCTACATAAAAAAGTTTTTGGTCGACCGTGCATCACCCTTGCAAAC
>JABMQM010000057.1 GCA_013203195.1 Desulfobacteraceae bacterium
AAGTTTTTCAGTCTCTTTGGATTCGGGTTGCATTTGCAATACTTCCCGGGCATGATCCGATTCTCCTGCTTCGGCAAACGTAATCGCTTCCTGATACTGGTCCATTTTACCACTGACCCCAAGAACCTTTTGCTTTAGTTTTTCCAAAATACCTGCCATTTTTTTCTCCTCCTTATAATATCAATTTTTTATAAAAAATTTTATCGTCTTTAATGCTGGACCACCACAAGCGGAACAGCAAGTTTTTGCATTATTTTTCTGGACACCCCTTGCTGTTTTTTCACTCCCCGCGTTCCCTTGCGATCTTCCAGAGATGAATCATAAATGGTAAGCACAACGTCACGATGGAGATTGACATAATTAATTATCTCTTTAGCCGGATTTCCCGTTTTAACGGCAAAATGACACTGAACGCCTGCTTTTTCCGATTCCGGCAACAGCCGGTTGATATTCTCTAACGCCGCTGACATTATTTCCTTAGCGGTTTCATGTTCGCCGGCTTCGGCAAATGTCGCCGCCACCATGGTGTTTTCGAAATATTTGCGGGCAAACCCAGCACTTTTACGTATGGTTTTAAGATATTCATTGTACCTGCGCGGGTTGATAACCTGAAAAACACTCAATTCAGCCTTAATCCGCTTGCAAAGTTGCACTGCATAGTCAAATATCTTGTGGTCGGGACTGATTCCATCTATGGCTAACAGAACTTTCTGCATGCTTTTATCCCTCTACACTCTCAAGTCCGGCCGTTGCTCTTCGCGGCTCGGGGTTCTGATTTCGGTTCGTTGCTGCTTTTCCCTCTCCGGTTTATCGTGCAAGATGTCCAGAGCGGTTTCGCTTTCGCCGGCTTGGGCAAAAGTAATCGCCGCCATCCACCGGTCCACAGTATTGATCAGGTTCTTGAAACTAAACATGTTAATTCCTCCTTTGAAAAGTGTTTGTTAACTTTGCCTTTATGCTGAGTAGCAGCAAGTTGCGTGCCATGATGGGCAAACCGCTATAACACATTAAAAATATAGTTGTTTATATAAAACACAGGTTGGCAAAGATACTCGTCCTAAGCGTTGCAATTTGCAATGGTTTTTGCAACTCGGCAAATATTTAATTTAAATTAAAGAGGTTATGATATATTACAGAAACGGTACAGACACGTTGCATATCGCAACATTTTTCGATTGTGGCGTTGGGGACATCCGGGAACGGTCTTCAGGGAGAATATCGTTGCGAAAAACGCCGGATCTGTTTTATAGTGGGAGCAAAACCCTGATAGGAGCAGACTATGGGATTGTTTAAAAAAGGACCGGACAAAGAACTACTATCTGAAATAGAAGAATTGAAGCAAGCGGTGATGAACGCAAGCATGCCGGAAGCGGTGGAAAAAATTGCTTTCAAAGAGATCGAAAGACTTGCGAAAACCAGCCCTTCCAGTGGGGAATATACCATCGGCATTAATTATATCGATTATCTGGTTAGTCTTCCCTGGAGCAGAATGACCGAAGATAACCTTGATATCAGGCGGGCCGAGTCAATTTTAGACAAAGAACATTTTGGACTGTCCGACATCAAGGATCGTATCCTGGAACATCTGGCGGTTCGCATATTGAAGATGACCCGCCAGTATAACATCCTGGTTGTGGATGACGAAAAAATGACCCGCCGAAACCTGGAGCATGTTTTTACAAAAGACGGGTATTTGGTCTCAACTGCCGGCAGCGGTATTGAAGCGCTGGACCTTTTGAAAGAGAACGCCTTTGATGTCGTTGTGACGGACCTCAAAATGGAAAAGGTCGACGGCATGGATGTTCTGGATCGCGCCAAAGCCAAGGATCCCGGTACCGAGGTCATTATAATCACCGGATACGCTACGGTACCGACGGCGATAGAAGCCATGAAAAAAGGTTCCTATCACTTTCTGGCCAAACCGTTGAAGCTGAATGAAATCCGGGCCACTATCTCCAAGGCGTTGTTCAAGAAAAAAAATCGCCTGGAACCCAAAGGCCCCGTGCTTTGCTTTGCCGGTCCTCCCGGTACCGGCAAGACTTCTTTAGGGAAATCCATCGCCCGGAGTCTGGAACGAAAATTCGTGCGCATGTCTTTGGCCGGTATGAAGGACGAAGCGGAAATCAGGGGACATCGTAAAAGCTATGTGGGTGCTTTGCCCGGTAGAATCATACAGGAAGTGCGCCGGGCCGAAACAAGAAATCCGGTTATTATGCTGGATGAAATCGATAAAATCGGTCAGGACTTCAAAGGCGACCCGGCCGCGGCGTTGCTGGAAGTTCTCGATCCCGAGCAGAATACGCATTTTGTTGATCATTATCTTGATGTTCCTTTTGATCTATCGCGGGTTATGTTTATTGCTACGGCCAACACCATCGACCCTATTCCCGGCCCGCTGCTGGATCGCTTGGAGGTAATCAACCTTGCAGGGTATACCGAAGAAGAAAAAGAGAATATCGCCTTTAACTATTTAATATCCAGGGAAGTAGAAGAAGCCGGCCTTGCCGATGACCCTCCGGTGTTTACTTCCGAAGCAATTCGCAAGATCATCAGAGGATATACGCGGGAAGCAGGACTTAGAAATCTGCAACGACAAATCGCTGCGGTCTGCCGCAAAATTGCCAGAAACACCTTGGCCGGTAAAAGCAAAGACAAGTCAAACAGCATCACTCCCGAGGTGGTGGAACAGCTTCTGGGTCCCAGAAAGTTTCATTTTGAAGTTACGGAAGCCAAAGACAGGGTCGGTGTTGCCACCGGTCTGGCATGGACCGAAGCCGGCGGACAGATCATATTCATCGAAGCTGCAAAAATGAAAGGGAAAAATAATCTGACTCTGACCGGTTCTCTGGGCGACGTGATGAAAGAATCCGCCCAGGCGGCCATGAGCTACATCCGCAGCCATAACGAATTATTCAACATCTCTGAAGATATCTTTGATCAGCATGATATCCATATTCACGTTCCGGCCGGGGCCATTCCCAAAGACGGCCCCTCGGCGGGAGTGACCATCGCCGTGGCGCTGATTTCTCTGCTGACCGATCGCCCGGTCAGAAGGAATGTGGCGCTGACCGGTGAATTGACCCTGAGCGGTAGAATCCTGCCGGTAGGCGGTGTCAAAGAAAAGGTTTTGGCGGCACATCGCGCCGGGGTGAAGACGGTAATTTTTCCGGGCAAAAATGAAGCGGATATCCAGGATATACCCGCCGGCATCAAAAAAGATCTTAAAATTTATGCCATCGATGAATTACCGGAAATTGTTAATCTGGTTTTAAAGTAAACAGCAAAACTTTTTTTATTGCCGCTAAGACACCAAGACACTAAGAAAGAGTAAAAGGCACGACAAAAACAAAGGCAGTGGCGGCGGGGGCTGTGGATTTTTTTCGGACAGATCTCACCCGCGACCCGGCAAGCTTTCACCGAGACAGACGTCAACGAGAATCGGTCCGGGTATCGGGCTTGCATTAGTTTCGGAAGAGGGAGAACACCATGGCTATTAAGGAAAAACGCCTGTGCAAGTGGAAGGAAGATGATATGTCCGATAAATTTGATAAATTTATAACCATAGTCAGTGATCCGAAATTCGTAT
>JABMQM010000058.1 GCA_013203195.1 Desulfobacteraceae bacterium
ATAAAACTAATTAAACCAATAAAACCAATCGGACAATTTAAATTAGTATTATAATCTTTGAGGCTTGGTGTCTTAGTGGCTGAACTATTAGTTGATTCCATTTTTACCGCTTGCTGCTTGTCAAACCTTATTTCATTTGATAATTATCTTTCATGGTAAATGTATATGATGATTCGATAATAATTCTTGCCTCCAAATCTCCACGGCGCCGATACCTATTGCAGCAAGCAGGCCTTTCTTTTCGTGTAATCCCCAGCAGCGTCGATGAAACGTCTGTGCCGATCTCATCTCCTGAAACCTATGTACGACTTTTGTCCGAGGCCAAAGCCAATGATGTAGCCGTACAACATCCTGATAAATGGGTCATCGGAGCAGACACCATCGTCCTGCAGGAAGGCACAATTCTTGGCAAACCCAGGTCAAAGAAAGAGGCCCGCGCCATGATAAAACGTCTCAGCGGACAGACCCACCAGGTTCTGACCGGCTATGCCATATGCTGTAAAGCTAAAAGTCGCACTTTTTCCGAGACAATCAAAACCGATGTCCTTTTCAAAAGCCTGACCGATGAGGAAATCGAATGGTACATTCATACCAAAGAACCTTTTGATAAGGCGGGCGCTTACGCCATTCAGGGCCTCGGCACCTTCTTGGTAAAAAGCATCAATGGTTCTTACACAAATGTCGTTGGCCTTCCGGTTTGCGAAGTCATAGAATTCCTGCTCAAGGAGGGGGTCATAGGATTAACCCCCGGGTTTCATTTAAAGCAGTGAAGGGTTTTAGAAACTGGGGAATTATCAAGGTTTGAAAACAAGATTGCAATCAGTAAGAAAGCGTATCGAAGAAGCAGCTAAAGCATGCGGGCGTAATCCCGAATCCGTCCGTCTGATTGCGGTCAGTAAGACCATAGGGACGATTCATGTTCGGGAAGCGATCGAAGCCGGCGTGACCATCCTTGGTGAAAATTATATCCAGGAGGCCCGGACAAAAATAAAAGATCTTTCAACTTATCCGGTATCGTGGCATTTTGTCGGGCACCTGCAGTCCAACAAAGCCAAATACGCTGTCAGGCTCTTTGATTTAATTCATAGCGTCGATTCGATCAAGCTGGCCCGCGAACTTAACAAACAGTCCAAGAAAATTAATAAAGTTCAGGATATTCTTATACAGGTGAATATTGGAGAAGAATCTGCAAAATCAGGTGCATTGGCCCAAGATACAAAAAAATTGTTTCAGGATGTCAGCAATCTTGACAATCTTGCGCTCAAAGGATTTATGACCATGCCCCCTTTTTTTGATAATCCTGAAAAGGTTCGCCCCTTTTTTGCAGCCTTGCGCGAGCTGAGAGACCGTCTCAATCAGCAGCACTTAACGAATGTAACCCTAAATGAGCTTTCCATGGGCATGACCGGTGATTTTGAAGCTGCCATCGAAGAAGGCGCAACTTTAGTACGTATTGGGACCGCTATTTTTGGAGCCAGAAAATGAAAATCTTACTGCATATCTGCTGCGCACCGTGCGCCATATACCCGGTTAAGATTCTTCAGACGGACAATCTTAAGATCATGGGTTTTTATTACCGGCATAACATCCATCCCTTTACAGAGTGTCTAAGGCGACAGGAAGCGCTGGAATTTTATGCCGATAAGATCAACCTGCGCGTCATCTACCAAAAAGGCTATGACCTGGAAGGTTTTATTCAGAAAATAGTCTTCAGGGAATCCCAGCGCTGCTCAATTTGCTACCATGCACGCCTTAAAGCAACGGCCCTGACGGCCAAACGCGGTAAGTACGATTATTTTTCGACTACCCTGCTGTACAGCAAATTCCAGAAACATGATGAAATCAGGTCGATTGGTGAATCTATCGGCAGATCAGTCGGGGTTCAATTTTTTTATCGTGATTTCCGAGAAGGTTGGACCGAGGGCGTTGATACGTCAAAACGTTTGGGATTGTATCGCCAGCAGTACTGTGGCTGCATCTACAGCGAAAAAGAAAGGTATTTTAAATCTTAGTTTAATGGTTATATTGGTTCTATTGGTTGATTCGTTAACAAACCGATGAACCGGAGAAAAATCTGATTCCGGTTATTTAATAGATACCCAATTAACCATTAAACTATTTAACTGATGGGTCGGGGAGTTTTCGCTGTAAGACCGCTCAATGGATAATTAACAAAGCATTATGGGGGAAAACTCCCCGACTGCTGAACTATTTAACCAATTGACAAAGTTATGTTTGGAAATTTTATATATTTCATCATCGTGCTTCTGATCTACAGTACTTACCAGCCCTCCGAAGATACGAATTTCACGGCTCTGGAAACCCTTTTTCTGTTTATTCTCCTAACTATCATTTTTGCCGTAATTACCTGGCTTCAGTTTCAACGAATTGAAAAACAGGTCTCAAAGGAAAGCTTTGCAAAGCTCGATCATAAATTCCATGCCGCCTTGACCCGACAGTCAGTGATGGCTATCGTGCTTTTTTCTTTAGATATATATGGCCTGAACCTGGTATCGTTTGTTTCAAACATACCTTTTTTGTCCATTATTCCTACTTTGCAGGCACTTCTCTTTTTAGGACTTTTTGTGTTCTACCTGGCAATTGTATGGGCCTTTGCACATAGTCCTTATAATGCCCTTTATGCCACCGGATTGCCAAGAGAGTCTTACATTCTGTCCAATATTTCATTTTCCGTTCCGGTACTTCTGCCCTGGCTGCTGCTTTCCGGAATTGCCGACATCATCAACGTCCTGCCATTTAAGCTGCCGAAACAAATGCTGGCAACCACCGAAGGCCAGGTGCTCTATTTTCTTGTTTTCCTTGTCGCAGTTGCCATGATCGGCCCGCTAATGATCCAAAAATTCTGGAGATGCAAACCTCTTGAGGCCGGCGATGTTCGGACACGGATCGAAAACGTGTGTCGACAGGCAGGTATGGAATATGCCAACATTCTCTACTGGCCCATCTTCGGCGGACGCATGATTACGGCCGGTGTGATGGGCCTTGTCAAAAAATTCCGTTATATTCTTGTCACCGGTGCCTTCATTCGTTTTCTGGAACCGGACGAAATTGATGCCGTCATCGCCCACGAAGTCGGACACATTAAAAAAAATCATCTGCTGTTTTATCTGGTATTTTTTGTCGGCTACATGCTGGTCTCATATGCCACCTTTGACCTTTTAATCTATGGGGTTCTTTATGCCGAACCGCTGTACGGGTTTATCGGCCGCATTGGCATGAATCAGACCACCTTGACCTCGTCAATCTTCAGCATTGTCACTATCGTGATCTTTCTGGTCTATTTTCGCTTTATTTTCGGATATTTTATGCGAAATTTCGAACGCCAGGCCGACACCTACGTTTACACCCTTTTCGACAGCGCCAAACCGCTGATCTCAACTCTTGAAAAAATAGCGGTAACCAGCGGACAGCCGCCTGACCGGCCCAACTGGCATCACTTCAGCATTACAAAACGGATAGATTATCTGAAAAAATGTGAAACAGATAAAAGCTGGATAGGCCGTCATGACTGGAAAATAAAAAAAAGCATGGCCGTTTATATGACAGGAATAATTCTAATAGGCGCTGTGGGATATCAATTAAATTACAGCGAAACCGGCAAGCAGTTGAACCAGCATTTTTTTGAAACGGTTATTAAAAGAGAGCTTGAAAAGACCCCTGACAATGCCGATCTTTACAGCACCTTGGGAGATATATATTACAGCAGACAGAACTATGCCCAAACCATTGAAGCCTATGAACAATCGATCATGCTTGAGCCGCATAACCCCAAAGCGCTAAACAACCTTGCATGGCTTCTGGCAACCTGTGAAGACCAAAACTTCCGCCGCCCGCGGCGTGCACTCGGTCTGGCCCAAAAAGCTGCGGAGCTTGAAAAAGCTCCGCATATATTGGATACACTGGCCGAAAGTTACTATGTTAACGGAAAGTTTGAAGCAGCGGTAGCTACCGCAATGAGGGCCCTTGATTTGGTCACAGGCGACCGTTCCTATTACCGGAAACAGCTTAAAAAATTTATGGACTCCACCCTAAAAACCCGTACAACTGCATAGATTATTCGATACAAACCTTCCTGACATTAACAAGATCAATGTTACCGCCAAAGATTTTTCTAATGCCGTCCTGCTTAAGGGTTGTCATGCCGTCAGCTAATGCCTGCGCCTTTATTTCCGCCATCGGCCTGGAGACCTGGACCAGCTTTTTCTGATCATCGGTTCCCATTAAAAGCTCATGGATGCCGGCCCGGCCGGCATACCCGCTGTTGTTGCACTTGGCGCAGCCCACCGGCTTATTTAATTGCAGATCGTCGGCGTAAGGAATATTAACAAATTTTTCCCACTTCTCTACACCGCCAAACTCCCGGATCAGCTCATCATACTCTTCCTGGGCCGGGTGATAGGGTTCCTTGCAGTTCTTACATAGTGTCCGGGCCAGACGCTGGGCCAGGATACCCAGAATGGCATCCGAAAAATTAAAAGGATCCATGCCCATATCGAGCAGACGGGTAATACTTTCAGGAGCGCTGTTGGTATGCAGGGTGGAAAAAACCAAATGACCGGTTAAGGAGGCCTCGATGCCGATGGAGGTCGTTTCCTTGTCACGCATCTCACCGACCATAATCACATCGGGGTCCGCCCTTAAAAAAGCCCGCATGGCAGCAGAAAAATCAAATCCGATCTTGGCCTGGACCTGCACCTGGCGCAGACCTTTCTGGGTGATTTCCACCGGATCTTCAGCGGTCCAGATTTTGGTTTCGACCTTATTGATGTATCCTAAGGCCGAATGCAGGGAAGTTGTTTTACCCGAACCGGTGGGACCGCACACAAAGATGATGCCATACGGCTTGGTAATGATCTCGACAAAATTATCGAAATTTGTTCCTGCCAAACCGAGCTTGTCAAGGGGAATCGGTTCACCGGCCGCCAGAATACGCATGACCACATCTTCCATGCCCCCTTGGGTCGGGACGGTTGCCACCCGGAGTTCAATGTCCAGACCGCCGAATTTTTTGAACTGGATCTTACCGTCCTGGGGCTTGCGGCGTTCGGCGATATCCAGATTTGCCATGATCTTAAGACGCGATGAAATGGCATTGCGGTATTGATAAGGCAGCGTCTGGTACATCTGGCAGGCACCGTCCACCCTTATCCGTACCTGGGTGTTCTGTTTGCCGGGATAGGGCTCGATGTGGATATCGGATGTGCCCCGGTTATGGGCGTCGATGATGACTTTGTTGACCAGCTGAACCACGGCGCTGTCTTCCTCTCCCAAAGAAGATGCGGCCTCTAAGATCTCGTCGTCTTCAGCCGCAAGCTGGGCCATAATATCATCCATGGAAGCCATCTCTTTTTCATCTGTAGTAAAGAGACCGATATATTCCAGGATGTCGTCTTTCAAGCACACATTGAAGGCCAGTTGTTTGCCTGCAAAGAGAGACTTGATTGAATCGATCCTCTGCAAATCATTGGGATTGTCAATGGCGATAACAATTTTATCATCTTCGGTTTTCAACGGGACCCAGGCATTTTTGCTCATGAAAGGTACTTTCAGGCCGGCAAGCAGGTCACCGGGAATCGTTGCGTTTTTGTTAAACTCCACAAACGGCACTTTACAAAATTTACTCAAAGATTGGCCGATATCTTTTTTCGATATTTTAAGCTCATTGATCAGGACATTTTCGATCGGTTCTTTACGCTGGCGCGCATCGGCGATGGCCTTGTCAATCTCTTTCTGGGTCAAAATATTATTTTCCAGCAAATAATCGAACTTGGTGGGCCGGGTTTTTGCCATACGCTTCTGGTTATACAGCGCAATCCCCAGTATCTTGGCCAACTCGGTGACCGATTCCCCATCAAGCTGTGTAAAGGTACTGCCGTCGGTGCGGTTGATAAGCTGAATGGCACCCAGCAGGAACTTTTTAAAGATGATCGGAACAACCAAAACCTGCTTGGTGACATAACCGGTTTTTTGATCCCAGCTTTTATCAAATTTAAGATCAGGATCAATGGACGCTACTTCTTTATCATCATAAACGTCTTTAATATTGATGAGCTTCTGCTTGAAAGCACTGCATCCTGAAATACTGCTGTTTGACACGGGAATGCGGATCTCGGCCACCTCGTCACCGGATTTAAATCTAGAGACAAGCTCCCGTTTTTTTCTGTCAACCACATAAACGGTAAGTCTGTCACACTCAAAAAGACCGGTGATTTCGTCCTTGAGATCAACCAGAATCCCATCCAGATTTGAAGCAGCATATATCTTGTTGCAGATCTCTTGAAGATTTTTGCGGTACTCTACTTCGGATTTAAGCTGCTGCTCATTTGCTGCTTTGTTATTGGGAGCTTTAGCATCCTGTAACATATTAATTACCTGCGCTATATTAATTTTACTGTTTAAAGACCGTCAAGCTTTAAGGCCTGATCCATTGCCGCCTTACTAAACCTTACTTGCTGTAATGATTATATATTTTTATCGATCCGCCACCGATCAGCAGAATACCTATCAAGTAGAAGCAAAAGCGTATGAAAAACATAACCCCGGAAAAGTGTTCGATCTGTGCAATTTTGGGCATTACCTGTGGTATTCTGAAAAAGACTCCAATTCCTGCCAAAACAAGTGCAACACCCCAAATCAATTGAATAACCGTCTTGTTTTTATCCTTAGAACTTGTCTGATTATTTTCTGTTTTTTCGGAGTTCATTATTTGCAATCAGTTTCAAGTAAATATAGACAATTAACCTTTTTTTGTCAAATCATAACCTAATAAGCAAGAACAAATGTCAGTGATCAGTAATCAGTTTTTCTTACTGATCACTTCTCACTGATGGCTGAATTACGGAGGTCCTGTTGTTTTCTTGAAGGGCGATATGCCGATCGGCTACGAAAACGCTGCCCGTGGCCCGATATTTGGGATGGTGTGATGCTTTGATGAATCATGAGAAGCCGTGTAAGCCATCCCAAATATCGGGCCACGGGCAGCGGTTTCGTAGCCGATCGGCATATCGCCCTTCAAGAAAACAACAGGACCTCCGTAATTCAGCCA
>JABMQM010000562.1 GCA_013203195.1 Desulfobacteraceae bacterium
ACGCAGAGATTGGGCAAAAAGACCATTTATGGGTGGACGATAGGAGCTGACATGTCCTATACGCTCGTAGATAACACCGCGCAAATTGATTTGACCCGGCATGCGCTCATTGAAGCGTCTGCCGGAACTGGTAAAACCTATACCATTGAAAATCTGGTTGTAAGGCTTTTAAAGGAAAGAGGCGATGTTGCCCTTGAAAATATTCTCATTGTCACCTTTACAGAAAAAGCAACTTCAGAACTGAAGATCCGCATTCGTGAGAAGTTAGAACAGGAATTAAGTGTCTCAGCCGGCGATAGTGAAGTCTTTCAAAAAATCGAGGACACACTGGATTCTTTTGACGCCGCCTCCATTTATACCATCCACGGGTTTTGCCATACAATATTAAAAGATTTTGCCTTTGAAAACAGCACTCTTTTTCTAAACGAGGTCATCGATGATAAGCCTCTTTTCGATACCCTGCTAAAGGAGCAGATGCGGAAAGTCTGGCCTGAAATCTATCAGGAGTATTTTCTTGAAATGCTCAATATATCGGGGCTCAGCACCCGCAAAGATCGGCTCCTTTCTCTGATAGTCGATATCGCCCGAAACGATCGTCCCAGCGTAGGTGATGAAATCAAGCCCGACACAGAAGGCAAAAATATCGGGCAGATTCGCTCGGAAATAAAAACAGTGCTGATGCAGCTCAAAACTCTGATCGGAATTCCCCCTGTATTTTCCGAAGGGTTTGATCGGTTAAACATTCATGCGGGCAGTAAAAAATCATTGCTGGAAAAAATCGTGATTCCCCTCGAAACCTACCTGTCTCAAATCGATGAAAACAATTTCACCATGGCTCATTTGTCGGATTTGATCGACCAAATACAACAGACCAAATCTTCCGGCAGACAGGGGATCGAATGCCTTATCCCCAACAAATGGCTGAAAAAAGGCGCTAACCCCGAAGTTTGTCCGAATCTTGAACCTACTGTTGAAAAATTAGAAAGCCTGATCGAAGCCCACACAAGATTAGTTCATTTTCTAACGGTACATGCCATTAAACAACTGCAAAAAGATGCTGCTGATATAAAACGCCAGAACGGGTGGATCAGCTATGATGATATGCTCGGTCAGGTTGAATCAGCCTTATACGGCGACAATTCAGCGACATTGCTAAAAAAACTGCGGGGGAAATACCTGGTTGCCTTTGTCGATGAATTTCAGGATACGGATCCGGTTCAATGGAGGATTTTCAGGAAGATTTTTCTGGATCATGCTGCCGAGCACTCCCAAAACCTGCTGTATCTTATAGGTGATCCCAAACAGGCCATTTATTCTTTTCGTGGTGCCGATGTTTATGCCTATCTGGATGCAAGAAATGAAATCCAGCGATTGTCAACCTCCGGCAGGGCCAATTTGTATTCCCTGGCAACCAACTGGCGCAGCCGGCCGGAACTCGTCCAGGTGTTCAACGATCTGTTTTGCCGCCAAGAATGGTTCCCGCCGCACGACCAGGCCGGTGCATTGGAAATTGGCTATCAAACCGTTGGATCACCGGACGAAGCCGACCTGCCGGCTGTCCTGGTTGCTGACAATTCACATCGTTCGGCACTTAACATCGTGGATCTTCGCGGCCCGAAATCTCCCAAGGCTGGTAAGCCCAATATGGCGAGATTTATTGCCGCCGAAATTGAGTATCTGGTTACAGGCGGGGGGATCGAAATCCAAAAAAAAGACAGCCATTCCCGACCCCTTGATTTTGGTGACCTTTGTATTCTTGTGCGCGGCAGACCCGATGTTTCGTTTTTAGAACCCGAACTGATAGATCGGAAAATTCCCTATACATTTTACAAAAAACCCGGGCTCTTTCTTTCTGATGAAGCCGTTTATCTAAGCCTGGTGCTGCATGCAGTTTTTGATCCAGGCAGCATCCCTGATGTGAAAAAAGCATTGCTTACCCCGTTTTTTGAATATGAACCTTACGACTTGTACGATTATGAAAACCTGCCTGTTTCCCACCCGCTGAAGCAGTTGCTGTTCCAGTGGAATGAACAGGCCCGGTCTCGGAAATGGAGCCTGCTTTTCCAGTCTTTGATGGAGGATTCGGGGTTGCTTTTCCGGGAAGCCCAGTCGCATGACTGGGACAGAAAGTATACCAATTATCGCCAGATATTCGAGCACCTGGAAGTAGTTGCCTATCAGAAGAAGTTAGACTTTCGGGGGCTTTCCGCCCTGCTGGACAGTTACCGAAAACAGACTGTCGGTGTAGATGGTGATGCTGATATTCATCAGATTGAAACCGAAGAGCGTAAAGTACAGATCATGACCATGCATGTCAGTAAAGGGCTCCAGTTCCCGGTGGTGTTTATTGCCGGGGGCCTGACACAACCTCCTGGCGACGACTATCATGTGTATCATGTGTATGATGAAGACAACCCGGCTGCAGGTATCCGCAAAGTCATCGACCTGTCTAAACAATCTGCCAAAGAACAACATGATCGTGAAAAGACAGATGAAGATAAACGGCTTTTTTATGTGGCCTTAAGCCGGACACAATTTAAACTGTATGTGCCTTTTTTCACCTATGAAAGCAGGCAAGCATGGGTGGGCCCTGTGTGCCGCTTACTTTCCCCGGCCCTGGCGTCGGCTTTCTTAGAAGATGATGACAATCCGGCCGTCGGATGGCTGACACCGCATGCTCATACCGCGCCCGTTGAGGAAGACGTTCAAACAGCTGAGCAAGCGATAATTTCTGAAAATGACATAGACGAATTCCCCCGGGCTTTGCCTTCTGTTAAAAATTATCAGCACAGAAAAATCATGCTCAAATCATTTTCAAGTCTGCACGACAGGATTTTTCACGGCTTGGAGCAACTGCCGCAGGTCGCAGGGTTTCAGGCTGCACAGGAAAAAGACAAAGAGGACGATGAAAGCTTTGGCTCTTTTGATGCGGATAACATCCAATCAATCAGAGCAGCGGATGAAATTCCGGGAGGAACAGAGATCGGATCGATGTTTCATGACATCATCGAGCATATCGATTTTAAAGCGGTTGTAGAAAACCCTGACGGCTTTTTTAAAACACCGGAAACCAGGGATGTGATTGTAAAATACATGGAGATATACCGGACAGATGAACGTTGGCGGCCCCAGGTATGCCAGGTTATTGCCGACGTCCTGACAACCCCGGTAAGTGTTGCGGGTGATGAGTTGATTATAGGTCACCTACGGAAAGAGGATCGGATGCACGAGGTTGAGTTCTATTATCCTTTTTCGTTGCCGGTTGATAAGGAATTAAAAGTACCAGACTGTGAGATTGAAAGAGGGCCCAATGGATTTATTCGGGGATTCATGGATCTTGTTTTCCGATACAAGGAAAAATTTTTTATCGCGGACTGGAAGTCAAATCGCATTGATGCGGGTTATGACCTAAAAGCCCTGGAAAACAACATGAATAATGCAGGGTATCATCTCCAGTACAAATTGTACACCATTGCCGTGCTGCGCTGGTTGACCCAGGCTCTTGGGGATCGGTTTGATCCGGACAAGCAATTTGGCGGCATATTTTATTTTTATCTCCGCGGGATGGGTTCCGGCAGCGGAAACGGCATATATTACGTTGCCCCTGGTGATGTGGGCCGGTTGCAACATCTTGAAGAAGAAATTTCGAACCAAATCGCCGGCACGATTTGATGCCAGGCGGCTTAGCTGCTTGAGATAAAAAAATATTATCTGATTTTCAAGCACATAATAAACGGAGACCACAGCGCTATGACAGATTTCAATTTTGACGAAGGCCAACTCCTGCAGAATCTGGAGGCTTTTAAAATATTTGAAAGGAAGGGTCAATCAGCGGCAAAAATGCTAATGCCATTTATCAGCCAGATGGAACTTTCCTTTCTTGATTATATGACCATCAGAGATCTGATGGAATTTGGCGGGTATCAGGGTGATAAATCCCTTGCAATTGTCTTGATGGCCATGTTCGCCGCTCTGCAGGAAGGCAGTCTCTGTCTTGATCTCAACCAAGACAAACTAATAAACAGGCTGCCGGTCGACACAAGAAAAAAAGCCGGAAAAACCATCGATAGTTTTTTGTCCGGTCTTAATGAAGGTAAGTATCAAAAGCTTATTACGAGTAACGGTGATGAATACATGCCATTGATTCTGGATGAATCCAGAGAGAGACAGCTGCTTTATTTCCAAAAATATTATGTGCATGAAAGCCAGCTTAAAAAACGAATGGAAGCTCTCTTGAACGCAGAGGTTTCTTTTAATATACCCGACCAAAAGATTGACAATTTATTGGAAGAAATCTATTCAAACCCCCTTGCTATCCGCGTCGGTCCGGACAACACACCGATTACAAGGGATCTGCAACAACTCAAGGCTATAAGGCTGGCACTAACTTCCCAATTCTCAATCATTTCCGGTGGACCGGGAACAGGCAAGACTTCTCTTATGGTCAATATCCTCCGGTGTCTTGTCCGTACAGGCGTCCCTATATCTCACATTATTTTTGGTGCGCCCACCGGCCGTGCAGCCCAAAGAATGACCGAAACGATTCAAAATAATATTGCAACCATACAGGAACCCTCCACCGAAGATTCAGACCTTCTAAATCTGAAGGGAAGCACCTTACATAAAATCTTGCGATACAGAAGTTTTGAGCATGAATTTTATTACCGGGATACTAACCCGTTGCCCGCATTGGTAGTTCTGATTGATGAAGTCTCCATGGTGGATGTGGTCATGCTGGATAAATTCCTCCAGGCAATCGCTTCCGCAAAAACAAAACTTATTTTTCTGGGAGATAAAGATCAATTGCCTTCTGTGGAAGCCGGTTCTGTTTTCGCGGAAATGGTTCCGGACGGAACCCGCGCATCAAAGTTTAAAGACCGGTTTGTCGTTTTGCAGAAAGTCTATCGCTCCGGTGTCAATCTGCTGGAACTGGCAAATCAAACCAATAAGGGTGTTTTCCCGCCGTTTACAGCGGTTACTTTTGAAAATGCGCTTTCAAGCGATCCGGATCAATGGGCTTTTGTCAACGCAGAAAGTTTCGACAAATGGAAGGAACATCTTTGTCAGTGGGTAAGATACCAGTACCTAAGCCCGCTGCCAGGCAATGAGAAAAGCTTTAAGGATTTGATTGTCAAGGTTGGCGAAATGACCGCCGACCAAATTGTGTCATCCGAACAAGGCCATTATTTATTAAGCCACATATTCATGGTGGTCGAACGGGCGAGAATTTTGTCCTTTTTACGTAAGGGGATTTACGGATGTACCATAATCAATACCCTGATCGCCAATCACCTTATCAACGAATTCGACCCTTTGGCTAAGAGGCAAAGTAATGTGTTCTCAGGAGCCATGGTTATAATTACCCGCAACGATTATTCAAAAGAGCTTTTTAACGGAGATGTCGGGGTTATGATTAAAGATGCAGACGGAACTTACAGGGCATTTTTTCATCGGTCAGGTTCCTATATCAGCTTTCCGGTGAATCTTTTGCCGTCTTGGGAACTTGCCTTTGCCATGACGGTGCACAAAAGCCAGGGATCGGAGTTTGATGATGTACTGCTCGTTTTGCCTGATGATGAAAATCATAGGCTGCTAACCAGACAGATTGTTTATACCGGCATAACCAGAGCAAAAAAACGGGTGCTATTATATGGCTCTCAGCCAGCCCTAAACAATGCACTGGAAAAGAAAATCGAGCGGCAGTCTGGTTTGATGTGGTAGCGTACATAACTAAACACAGGATGATAAGATGAAATCAAATCCCGATGAACAAGGATAACACCCTAAGGCCTCTTGTGGCCCTTTCGCGTTCCCGTGAAGGTATGCAATTCATTATTCATCGCGGTGCCCGTCAGGTAGGTGGGAGCTGTGTCGAGCTTAATTTCAATGATTCAACCATTCTTCTGGATATAGGCCTTCCGCTTGATTCTGATTTTAGCGATGATCCGGAATTCTATTTGCCACAGCCGCTTTTCAATGAGTTGAAAAACGGTAAAAAGAAGATTGACGCCGCAATTTTATCCCATGCTCATCTGGACCACTATGGCCTGGCCGGGATGTTGCCAACAGGGGTTCCGGTATACTGCGGAAAGGCCTCTGCAGAACTAATGGCAATAACCGGACAAATAAGTCCTGAAAAAACACAACCTTTAGAACTACAATTCTTCAAAGCCTGGAAGGAATTTCAGGTTGGAGCATTTTCAGTAACGCCTTACCTCATGGACCATTCAGCTTTTGATGCCTATGGTTTCCTCATTTCTGCCGGAGGCAAAAGTTTGTTTTACACCGGAGATTTTCGAGGGCACTGCAGAAAAGCAAAACTTCTGGATCACATGGTGCAAAATCCGCCCAAAGTTAATGTGCTGTGGATGGAGGGAACGCTTGTCGGCGAGCGGACAAATGAATTAACAATAACCGAACAAGATCTCGAAAACCAATTTGCCAGTGTAATTAAAAAAACACCGGGGATTGTGCTGGTCACAACTTCCAGCCAGAACATCGACCGGCTCGTTACCATCTTCAAGGCCACAATACGTACAGATCGAAAACTGATCATAGATTTTTACACTGCTGAAATCCTTGATAGGCTAAAACCATATGCAAAACTACCCCTGGCTTCATGGGCTAAGATCAGGGTTTGCTATCCACAACTTCTTGCACGAAGGTTTGAAAAGCTTGGTTTAGACGACATCCTGGTTCGGCATCGCCGAAACGGTATTAAATGGACTCGAATCAAAGAAATTGAAAACAATGCTGTGATGTTGATTCGTGCGGGATTCCTTTACGATATTAAAAGGTTTTTAGGCCTTGAGGGTGCTACCTGGATTTATTCTCTGTGGCCGGGGTATTTTGAACGGAGCAAACCCTTGCGAAATCTAAAATCTTATCTCGAAGATAAAGGTGTTCGATATGAATACATGCACACCAGCGGTCATGCAAAACTTGAAGATTTAAAAAAGCTGGTTGACGCGATGGCACCTGAAATGGTTATTCCTATTCACAGCTTCCATCCGGACAAGTTTAAAGATTATTTTCCAAACGTGAGGCTTGTGAATGATGGTGAAGTCGTGAATTTGTAAAAGGTAAAGGTTCTTAGATTAAAACTCAAAACTTAAAAGGAGGGAACTGATGACAAAGGCTGAATTGATTGAAAACATGGCAAAAGATGCAAAGATTTCTAAAGCTGCTGCTGGTGCCGCTCTGGCTTCTTTTACGACCAACGTCACAAAGGCACTAAAGAAAAAAGACGGCAAGGTAACTCTGGTAGGATTCGGTACATTTTCAAAAGTTCGCCGGAAAGCCCGGAAGGGTCGTAATCCTCAAACAGGGGAACCTTTGAAGATTAAAGCGAGAAATGCGGTAAAATTTAAAGCCGGTAAGAAACTAAAAGACGCGGTATAAATATTAAGGGCGGTTTATTTGACTTCGAATATCAAATAGGGCGCCTTTATTCTTCTGGAACAATATTGTCTTTCTCAGACA
>JABMQM010000563.1 GCA_013203195.1 Desulfobacteraceae bacterium
ATCCCTCTTCGAGGGAGTTCATTTGGCTATAAAAACAGAACAAAGAAGCGAAATGAACATTCGGCAACAATAACCCGGCTTCTTTGGCTTTCTTCTTCCGCTGAAAGCGGGATGGTTATTTCTCGGTTTCATCCGCCTGTCCCGCATACCGGGGGAAACCGAGAAAGCAATAGATCCAATCGATCCTATTAATCCTATTAATCCTGTCCAATATATTTTTACGAAGCCCTTTTAGATGTGTGCTATTGGCAAAATTGGTAGATTTTAGCATGTTCACTTGACATGCCACAAGGTGGCATTATTCTGAGTGTATAAAATCTGTTGATTCCGGGAAGGCTTTTTACGACAGGGAGCTTCAACTCAAACAGGAAAGATGCAATGAAAAAAATGCTGGTTGGTTTAATAATTTGGTTTTTGTTTATCAGCAGTGCCGCCTGGGGACAGGATGCCATGGACTTCTATAATCTCGGTCAGCATAGCTCCCTGGCTTTTCGAAAAATCCATTACTTTACCAAGGCCCTTGAATTGGACCCGAAACTCTCTGAGGCCTATGAGAAGCGAGGCTTGCTTTATTATGATCAGGACAAATACTCTAAAATGATACAGGATTATCAAAGAGTTGTTGATTTAAAACCACTCAAACCCGGAACTTACGTGATGCTCGGCTCGGCCTATATGAAACAAAAAGATTATGATGCCGCCATTGGCAATTTAACCCGGGCCATAGAGCTGGACCCGCAATTGGGCGCTGCATACAGCTATATCTCAGAGGCCTATCGCCTGAAGGGTATGCCCGCAGAGGCCATCGAAAATTCAACCAAAGCCATTGTACTTGGCGCTCCCTCGCGAACTATCGGCAGAGCCTATGCGACCAGGGCCAAATCTTACAGGTCGCTGGGCAACGTCAAAAAGGCTGATGCGGATTTCAAGAGAGCGTTACGTTTAGCCCCTGAATATATTGATTACACGTACTTCACGGTCACGGAATTCCTTGCGGATTCAGCCGCCGAATCAAGTAGCCTGAAACGTGTCGGCCTGATGGGCGTTTTCATGATCATTGGCCTGGTTTTCGTGGGAATCTTTCGTCTGGTTTTGCCGGCCCCCAAAAAAGATACTGACCGTTAACCGGCAACAACCGAGCCCCCTTCTTTTGCCGCTTTCTCCAGAAAAATAATATATCTATCCGTTCTCTATCCTGATCTAACAGTTTTTAGTATTGACAAAAGGCAGACATAAACATATATTTTCAGCATGAAATATTTGAATTGGAGCTCTGAAAAAAATGAAATTTTGAAGCATGAGCGTGGGATTTCTTTCGAGGAAATTGCATATCTGATTCAATCAGGAAAGATACTTGGAATTGAGGAGAAACCGGGACAATCAAATCAAAAAATGTATATTCTGGAAATAGAGAACTATGCTGTTATTGTACCTTTTGTAGAAAAAGATGATGAAATTTTTCTAAAAACTGCCTTTCCGAGCCGGAAATATACAAAACGTTACGGTTTACTGGGGGAATAATGAAAAAATTAAGTAAAAAGGCTTTTAAGCCAATTGATCAAGAAGAAAAAGACTTGATGGAATCAATCGAACGTGATGAATGGCAGT
The DNA here is from genome assembly GCA_013203195.1 of Desulfobacteraceae bacterium. Taxonomy (GTDB): domain Bacteria; phylum Desulfobacterota; class Desulfobacteria; order Desulfobacterales; family UBA11574; genus Desulfatibia_A. The sequence continues at coordinate 1,609 of JABMQM010000563.1, forward strand.
CTGTTAAAAATATCAATCAAGAAAAAGAGAAGGCAATAGCAGCAGCCCGCAATACCTTGAAGAAAAACAAGCGTATAAATCTTCGTCTTACTCAAAAAGATTATCAGCAAATTCAGATAAGGGCTATTCAAGAAGGTATTCCATATCAAACACTTATTTCCAGTGTTATACATAAGTATTTAAATGGTTCCTTAGCCCCAAAGTCATAGTTCGGTAACGGGGTTAAATCTGCCTGCCCCGCCTGTTGGAGCGCAGCGTAAATCCCGCTATCGGGGCCCTGTGGAATCCTGCGGCTATTCCTCTGGGGTAGTTCCCCGTGGAATTACCGGGACAGGCCCCGTAGAATAACCGGGACAGGCCCCGTGGAATTACCGGGACAGGCCGGCAGATGGTACCGGGGTGGCTGATAAAATCGTTGCGCCTTGACGTGAAACTAACCAGTATTTAACCCGCACCTCGTAACTCGTAACGCGCAACTCGCAACTCGCAAACCGCCTCAAGGCTCTCCGAGCCGCTCCTAAAGCCCCGTATGCCTTTCGCGGGGCGCTCCTAAAGCCTCTCTCTTGCGGGGCGCTCCTTAAATCCCAAGTATTTACAGGGCGCTACGACCCGAATACCTAGTTTTTCTAAGCATTTTTCTATGCGCTACTAAGCATTGACTTTTTAGACTTCTTCATTTATGGTCAGGCATTCGATTTTCCGGCCCGGTCGGAAATAGACATCTTACATACACAGGGGACCTTATGACTCTGGAAATGATAAAAGCCCTTCTTTGCGCAAGAAAG
>JABMQM010000059.1 GCA_013203195.1 Desulfobacteraceae bacterium
CGCCGCATTCCTGGATAATCAAGACAAAGTCGGAACGGCGGAAACGGGACTTACCGCATAGCAGCCTTGAAAAGGCAATGAAAGCATCCCCGATGAAATCCAGCATTTCAATTGTGGAACGACCAAAATCAATAGCACTTACTCCCACCTTTGCCAGAAAAGAGTCACGCTCAGACCCCCTTCGTGCCCCCTTTCTCTCGGGAACGGCACTAGCAAGGGCCAGAAGCCGCTGCACCCCGTGAGGTAGCCCTTCCTTCTCTGCATGGATCTTGTTCCGCGGGCACTGGTTAATCACTTTTATCAGGAAGGTCAGCAGGCCGCTGTCCCAGGCCGTGAGCCCCTTAGTATCGAAAGTAATACGTTGGGCCCGGGAACCAGACTCAGCTTGCTCCAGTACGTCGTCTGCCGAAGGCACCTTATTTCCAATTGTCCAGCTCCCCACGAGCCTGACAAGCAATGTATCATCAGTCGGCCGACTGAAGCTCAGCTCGCAGGAAGGGGATTCTGTTGCTTTCACATCGTCCATTAGTTTTTACCTAAATTTTTTACCCCCACGGACCCACATACTCCGAGACCTTTGAAAAATGGTTCCGCTGTCAGCGGGATTCAAGGTCAAGGAAGACGCCAGTTCCTGGTAGCGCTGATAGGCCTTTTCGCCACCATGACACCCCGGTGAAAAAGTTTAATGCTTTCACAGGACAGGCAAAGACACTAATGTCAGTTATCAGTTATCGGTTATCAGTTTCCTTTTACTGATCACTTCTCACTGATAACTGTTCACCGGCAACGGCCTTGGTGTCTTAGTGGCAATGAAAAAAAATTACCGAAAAATACACAAATTTCACAATTAAGGAGGTTACGCCATGTCTGATAAGAAACTCGGCAAGCAAGCAGACTTTGAAAAGGCCCTTGAGATTGGCCGCCCGCCGAACGTGGTAAAGCTTTTTCCGAACTCAAAAGCACTGATTGTCAGCGGAAAGTATATTGACCGGGCCATGCTCGCAAAAGGCAAAGCTATCTCCATAGCCGCCAACGGTCGCAACAACTTTGTGATCAAAGGAGCCCTGCGTGCCGCCCAAAGAGCAAATGCCGCCATCATTATTGAAATTGCCAAGTCGGAAGGTGGGAGCAACGCCTATTGCGCCGTAAATTACTGGAACATCGCCCGACAAGTCGATGCCTTGTGCAATGAAATGGCCGTCACCATTCCGGTGGCTATCCACGCCGACCACTACGGTATCAAGAATTCCGCAGATATCGAAGCCGCAAAGATAGAAATTCCAACACTCTTTGAAGCCGGTATGACATCCATTGCCATCGATGCATCCCATCTGCCTGATGACCAGAACCTGCTGGCCAACCTGGAACTTAACCCTTTTGTTCCTCAATGGGCCGGCCTTGAAACCGAAGTCGGCGAAATTAAGGGCAAAGCAGGTCTTTCCACCGTGGAAGAAGCCCTTTTTCTGATACAGGGCCTGAACGCTCATGATATTTTTCCGGACTGGATCGCTTTGAACAACGGTACCACCCATGGTATTGAAGCCAGCGATGAGGGCATCCAGATAGATTTAACCGCTCAAATCCATGCAGCGCTGGAACACTATCACATCTCCGGCGCCCAGCACGGCACCTCGGGAAACAGTTCTGACAGGTTGAGAGCAATTGCCGCCCAGACCCGCACTACCAAAGCTAATGTCGCCACAGCCCTGCAGATGATTTCCTGGGGCCTGGAAGTCAATGACTATGGCAACGCCATCCTTGACGATGCCGGCAACTTTATCAAGGTTAAAGACCAGGGTGTCACGGAAGAGGTATGGGCTGAAATGATTGCCTATGCCCAGGCGCATGAGCTTAAAGGCGGAAATTATAAGAAACTCAACCTGCCTTTTGAAAACAAACTTTTAAGCCAGCCCCGGCCAATCAGGGAGCGGATGGCCAAACGAGTCGAAGATTTTATTTATAATATGCTGGTTAATGTACTTAACGCCCAGGATACGGCATTGCTTGCCATCGAAGCCATCCTTGCAGCGGGAACATATGATCCGGGGCCCAAGGCCACCCGCATTGAAGATCCCGCTGAGTGGACTTTTGAAAAGATTATCCGGCGGGCAGAGACAATAGATTCCGAGAAGGGGCCGGAAGGAGATTTCGACGATTAATAATGCGGAAAAAAACAAATTGTCATTATTGCGGAAACGGACTAATCGAAAAATTTTGTGAAGGTGCTCTGCGCCTTTTTTGCAATAGCTGCCAAGAACCAATTTATGAAAACCCCCTACCGGCCACATGCCTGGTAGTTGTGGACAGAAAAGACAGGGTGCTGTTGGTCAAACGCAGCGTCGAGCCTAAAAAAGGATTCTGGTGCCTTCCGGGCGGATTCATGGAGCTTGGCGAAACACCCGAACAGGCGGCCTTAAGAGAACTCAAGGAAGAAACCGGGCTTGCGGGCCGGATCGAGATGCTCTTAGGAGTTTACGCCAACCCCAGCATCCTTTATCATACCGTACTCATGGTCGGTTATCTGGTAAAAAGCTATAGCGGCACTCTCATTGCCGGCGATGATGCCATGGATGCCGCCTTTTTCCATTATGACAGGCTGCCGGAGATCGCCTTTGAAAGTCATATAAATTTTATCCGGATTTATAATGCCGCCTATGCCGACTGAAAATTCCCTGATAGCTTAATTTATTAAGTCCTGAAAAACCTGGTCCTTTGAGACTGTGTTACAATTGATATCTGTAAATATATTCGTTCTTTGACATAGATAAACCC
>JABMQM010000564.1 GCA_013203195.1 Desulfobacteraceae bacterium
GTACTAAAGTACGCCTCAGGCGAAAACCCTTGTGCGGCCTTGCTCATCAACCCTGATTTTATAATTTGGCCCTCATTTATGAACTGAAAATTTGCTTTTTAATTTATAGATTGGAAAACGAAGGGAGAATAACAATGAAAGAAGCAGTCATAGTAAGTGCGGTGCGAACGCCGTTGGGCAACTTTAACGGATCATTGAGCGGCATCGGGGCAACCAGGCTGGGCGCCGTTGTGATTGAAGCGGCCGTTCAAAGGGCAGGCATCGAAAAGGAAGCGGTGAATGAAGTCATCATGGGGATGGTGCTTCCGTGCGGCTACGGCCAGAACCCGGCCAGGCAGGCCGCATTGATGGCTGATATGCCCTGGGCCGTGGAATGCATTACGGTCAACAAAGTTTGCGGTTCGGCCTTAAAATCAGTGATGCTCGCCGCCCAGGCCATTCAGGTCGGTGACGCCGACGTTGTGGTTGCCGGCGGCATGGAAAATATGAGCATGGCGCCCTATTACCTCGAGAAGGCGCGGTTTGGATATCGCATGGGACCGGGCAAGCTTGAGGATCACATGGTGCATGACGGTCTTTGGGATATTGTCAACGATTTTCATATGGGTATGTCCAATGAGCTTTGCAGCGAAAGATATAATATCAGCCGTAAAGATCAGGATCAATTTGCCGACGAGTCTTACCGCCGGACCCTTGAAGCCATCAGCGCGGGAAGGTTCAAAGATGAGATCGTGCCTGTGGAAATTCCTCAGCGGAAAGGTGATCCCGTCCTGTTTAGTGAAGATGAGTGCCCTCAGGAAACCAGCTATGACTTTTTGTCAAAAATGAAGCCCGCTTTTAAAAAGGACGGCGTCGGCACCGCCGGCAACGCTTCCATTGTCAGTGACGGTGCTGCCGCGGTAGTGGTCATGTCGAAAGAGAAAGCAGTCGAGATGGGATGCCGCATCATGGCCACCATCGGAGCCCAGGCATCCTATGGAATGGATCCCAAGTATCTTCTGGTGGCTCCGATCTGGTCTATTCCCAAGTGCCTTGAAAAAGAGGGCCTCAGCATTGATGACGTCGATCTATTTGAAATCAACGAGGCCTTCAGCGGCTCCACGGCGGCTGTATTAAAAGAAATTGATCTGGATTCTGCCAAGGTGAACGTAAACGGAGGGAGTGTGGCCCTGGGGCACCCCATCGGGGCCAGCGGCTGCCGGTTACTTGTCACCCTTTTACATGAAATGATCAGGCAGGATAAAAAAACCGGGATGGCTTCCCTGTGTCTCGGCGGCGGCGAAGGCGTGGCCCTAATCGTTAAACGCCAATAAAATCGCTTCGCGATTTTATATAAGGAGAGAGTATGGAAATCAAAACATTTGGTGTTATCGGCGCCGGGCAGATGGGTAACGGCATTGCCCAGATTGCTGCTGCAAGCGGCCTGGATGTGATCATGAGCGATATCAAGGCCGAGTTTGTACAACGCGGTTTGGAAACCATAACAAAGATTTTAAAGCGCGGTGTTGACAAGGGCAAGCTGACCGGCAAGGAGCTGGATGAGATTCTGGGACGCATCAGAACCACCGTGGATCTGAAAGATATGGCGTCAGCCGACTTTGTGGTTGAGGCTGCCACCGAGAATGAAACCGTAAAGTTTCAGATTTTTAAAGATCTGGATGAGATCTGTGGATCCGAGGTGATTCTGGCCACCAACACGTCTTCGATTCCCATCGGACGCATTGCTTCCCAAACCAAGCGGCCTGAAAAAGTTATCGGGATGCATTTCATGAACCCGGTACCGGTGATGAAGCTGGTTGAAGTGATTCGCGGGCTGGCAACCTCGGAAGAAACCTTTAAAACAACCTGGGATTTAACTGTAAAATTCGGCAAAACGCCGGCTGAGGCCGGCGATTATCCCGGCTTTATCGCCAACAGAATTCTAATGCCCATGATCAACGAGGCAATTTACTGTTTGTATCACGGTGTGGGTACCCGGGAAGACATCGATACGGTAATGAAATTAGGAATGAATCATCCCATGGGCCCTTTGGCTCTGGCAGATCTTATCGGACTGGACACCTGCCTGGCCATCATGGATACCCTAGTTGATGGATTTAAAGATTCCAAGTACCGCCCCTGTCCGCTGCTGCGCAGATATGTGGAGACGGGCCGGCTGGGCAGAAAGACCAAGCGCGGTTTTTACGAATATTAAGGAGGAATCATGGCGAAAAAGAAAGCCGGCGCTCTTGTCCCGGTGGGGAAAAAAATCAGAAAAGAGCGGGTCAGAAAAAAAATGACCCTCGAC
>JABMQM010000060.1 GCA_013203195.1 Desulfobacteraceae bacterium
ACCTGAACCTGGTTGCTGTCTGGTGATGTCAGTTGTATTGTTTTCATAGGTGAATCTCCTACCCGCCCTACACTAATTTATCAAGGGGTAAGTGTCTCACTTTCATTGGCACAGAGGGCTCTGGTGATCCAGCACCGTCATCTGATGACATGGCAATAACCAGACGCTTAGTAGTGGCGTTGAGTAGCATAGGGGTCACGCTGCATGACCACCTCATCGTTGGTGACACACACTACAGCTTCGCTGATGAGGGGGCATTAGCGAGACTACACCGGAGCTACAAAGAGTTTGAAAATGGAATGTAAGGAGGACGCTATGTACAAGGTTACTGCTAAGGTTGTATTGATCAAGGACTACTCCATACACACGTTAAACTAAAACTTTTATTACGATAAGAGGGGAAACGATGACTACAAAAAAACCAGAGAACGAAAAGAAAGATACAGATAAAGAATCAAGTCCAAAGACCCTGAAAGAACTCAACGAGATCTTGAAGAAAGACGGATGGCAGGTCAACACGATGCCGAAGGGTCAGGCGATAGCAATCTTCAAGAAGTAACTCTATATCTATCAGAGGATCAGATACACCAGTGTCCAACATTGTCTAAATGCACTTAGCTGTCTCTGAGGATCTTGTGTGGGGTCGGTAATCGATCCCAATCAGGATCATTGACTTCAGCATCCTTGTACGGTATCAAACTACAAGTTGATGTCGTGTTTCTGACGTTGGAATACACAAAAGACCTACACAAAGTGGAGCTGTAGCAAATTGGGATTGAATTGATAAACTGAAACAAAACAGTAGGATACTATAGGGGGCAAGAGGATTGTTGTTCGATCCCGTTCAGCTCCACCATACGTCCAATAAAAACAGCCGGTTTAAAAGCCGGCTGTTTTGTTTTTGTAAAGGGAACCATTCTCGGTCAAAAACGCATTTACATCACATTTACTATGATCCAATGTTTCTTCATTCTTCTTCGCTATGAAGAAAGCTAGGGAATGCCCTTGGGTTCAAAATCGGAAGGGAATCAACACCTCAACACCAATTTGCTATCAGAGGTGGGGAAATAAAAAACCCGGCCGCGCCGGGTTGTGCGGCAATATGGTATAGTCACATTTATTTAAACTAAATTTGTAAATCATTTGCGTAATCGTAACTAATTATGTCTCCTACTTTTGTTTCATTATATCCTCTTTCTCTGTGTGAAAATTCTCGAATTTGGGTAGCATTGTAGTCTTGAAAAAATTTCTTTACGTTGAGTAGAACTTCTAACTCACTATCAGAAAACGCTGTTAAATCGGGTTCAATCTCAGAATAATATTTTTCACCAAGATATTCTCCATCGTCAATTTCTTCAACGCGTATGGCCCTTTCGTCATGAATAAGGGTAGCGAAATAATGTTCATAATTATCAGGGACAGGTCCATGATGAGCATGAGCATACTTAGAGCCGGATATTGATACAGCATAATCCTTAAAGCTCTTAAAATCTGCATAAAAGATAAGCTTGCATAGTTTAGATTTTAAAACACCACCCTTAGCTAAAAATTTAATCATTTGGAATAACTTATTAAGATCAAGTTTTTTATATCCACTCTCAATAGAAGGTTCATATTTGCCAAAACGTTCTGTAAAAATATTTGGAAATGAACATATTTCTTCTACTGCTGCTGACAACTCATTTAGAAGTCGATTCCTTTTCTTTTCCGGCAAAAAGCTTCCATCCCTAACTATTAGCCTATGCACATTTTCTGGGTTTTTGATGAGTTGTAAAACCCTATCATGTGCATCATCTTGAAGAGCACCATTCTCATAGCGACTAAGTGTAGCTCCTCCCCAACCAATAAGCTTACTTAACTCTTTTTGAGTAAGCCCATAAAGCCTACGCATTTCACGAATCTCTTCTGGTTGAATCATCCCATGTTTGTGTCGATATTCTTTATAAGCACTATCTAAAGGGTCATCGTTAGAGCTAGGATCTTCAAATTCTTCTCCACATTCTGTACATTTATAGTATTCAACTTTAACTTCTATTAACTCTCCTCTAACATTCAGTTCCTCTGTGGTTATTATATGCTCTAATTCCGATATCTTTTCACAATTTGGGCACACTCCTTTCATTATCATCCCCCCCTTCCCCGTTTATTTTGTCTTTATTATATTTTTTTTAAAGGATTAGTAATTGGGTGTTCAGCTATATGGAAAGAAATACATTTCGCGATTCTTTCCGAGCCGGCTTCAGCGATTTTTAGCTTTATATAAACATCATAACCACTAATTTTTTTGCCGAACTCCCAAATTACGCCTGGCCTATCTTTGTCTGGTTTTGGACCAGCACAATAATCAGATACTGAAAGGTTCAAAATTTCGTGTTTACAACCCTTTTTCGTAAAACCTAGCTGTAGCAACGACTTTAAATTTTCTTTACGATCAACAATATCTAACCCCCTTTCTTGTGTAACTATTTTTTTAAAATCCTTTAAAAAAATTGATACCTGTATTTCTATCGGTATTTCCAAAAAGAGTCCCTCCAACAAATCATGTCTGGCCCGGTGGTTCTCCTGATTATATATCATATGATATGCATGTCAAGCCTAACATATCATATGATTAATTTATCGGTCTTTTTTAATAATTACTTTAGTTATTTTGATTTCGATACTGTTTGAAAAAGAAAAAGGCAGAGCCGAAACGGCCCCGCCCTTTTAACTGGGTGCAGATAGGGTGGAAATGCCTCTCACGATTCAGTATAATATGATATGATTCATTAAGTACAAACCCTTAAAGGTTATGTAACTGGTTGTTTTGTTTTGCAAAGGGACCATTGTCGGTCACAGACACATTTACATCACATTTACTGAGGTTTTGAGACCACTTCTAACAAATACGTGGCAGTTGCTCTCCGGTCAGCATGTCGACGATTCTGGCACCCCCGATGCGGGTTTGCATGATTACCCGGCCGGGGTTATCGGAGACCGTCTCTCCGATAATGCAGGCGTCCTGACCGCAATCATCTTCCCGCATCGCCGCAAGGACGTTTTCGGCATCTTGGGGAGGGACAAACGCAATCAGCTTGCCTTCATTGGCAACATAAAGAGGATCAAACCCCAAGAGTTCACAGATGCCGGCGGTTTCATCTTTGAGTGGAATCTTTTCTTCATAAATTCTGATTCCGATGCCTGATTTGTCGGCAATTTCGTTCAGCGCCGTGCCGACACCACCGCGGGTCGGGTCCCGCAGCACATGGATATCCTTGCATGCTGCAAGCATGTTTGCCACCATTCGATTTAAAGCTGTTGTATCGCTTCTGATCGCTGAATCAAACTTCATCCCTTCACGCTGTGTCAATATGGTCATACCGTGATCGGCGATGCTCCCGCTGAGGATAATTTGATCACCGGGCCGGGCTTTATGGCTGGAAATGTCCACATCTTCAGGTACCCGCCCAACGCCGGACGTATTAATAAAGATTTTGTCAACCGCCCCTTTGGGAACCACCTTGGTATCTCCGGTTACGACCATAACACCGGCCTTTTGGGCCGCAGCGCCGATATCGTTTGCGATTCTTTTAAGATCACCGATGGAAAAACCTTCTTCCAGTATCAACCCTACGCTGAGATATTGGGGAACGGCACCGCACATGGCCAGATCGTTGACGGTCCCGTTTACGGCCAGATCGCCAATACTGCCACCGGGGAAAAAGATAGGGTCCACCACAAAAGTATCTGTGGAAAAGGCCAGTCGCTGCCCGTTTATATCCACAACAGCCCCGTCATGGAGCTGGGAAAGAATGGGGTTGTCAAAAATTGGAAGCAAAAGCTCCGTAACCAGACGATGCGACATCTTGCCGCCGCCACCGTGATCTAAAAGAATGGTATCTGTTTTCATTGTTATACCTTGTTTACGATCAATAAGTACCTTATTTGTAATTTCTGTGCATTTTGTGTCAAAAAAACAAAATACAATAAACAAATAACAAATAAATCACAATGACTGAAATTCAAAATTCCAAACAATTGGTCTTTGATCTTATTTGAGATTTGGATATTATAATTTGGTATTTATTTATAATTTGGTGCTTGTAATTTGTTATTTCCGGTTTATCCGAGTTAGGGTGTAACTTTTCAATAACCTCGGGCAAAAGGGGAATAGTATGACCCCCTTCCTTTTCCATGGAGAACAAGTTTTTCTGTTTGTACAAGGTGCTGAAGGTGCTTTTTTACCGTGTTGCGGTTGATCTGCAGCACCTTGGTGACAAAAGATACAGTTATCCGTCCGTGTTCTTTGGCAAGGTTTAAAATTCGTATCGACACATCAGGCAGGGCATGAGCGATTTTTTCCCTCTCGATCTTTTTAAGTAAATGATCTTTTTGCTTTTTAAGCATTTCAAGAAAAAACGTTGTCCAAATCTCGGACGATTTTTCACCGGATCCCAATTCCTTTTGTGCCGTTCTCAAAGCCAGATAATACTTGTCCTTATCCGCTTCAACAACGCTTTCATGAGAACTGTATTGCACATAGGCATAGCCGTTGCGAAGCAGTGAAAGGTTGGTCAACACTCTGGCAAGGCGACCATTGCCGTCCTGAAACGGATGGATCGCAAGAAATCGGACGATAAAATCAGCCGTGGCTATCAAGGGATGCGTATCAACGTCTTTCAAGTTCTTCTTGGTAACCGCCACCAAGGCTTCCATCATTTGAGGCGTTTCAAAGGGAGATGCGGTTTCAAAAAGAATTCCAATTTCACGGCCGTCAGCGTCAAAAGCAGCCACATGATTCGGATGTTTCTTATACTCTCCTAAATGCCACGTATCCTTGTCTGAAAACTTTAGCAAAACTTTATGAAAATACTTTATATTGTTTTCGGTTAAATCGATTTCATCATAAGATTCCTGTACGAGCCGCAACGCTTCGGCGTATCCGGCAACCTCTTGTTCATCACGGCTTCTAAAAGAACGCTTACCGATTCCTTCTATAAGTGCCGAAACTTCCGAATCAGTAAGCCTGGCACCTTCAATGCGGGTTGAGGAGCCAATGGATTCAATCGTTGCAAGGACTCGAAGGTTTGAAAGGAAATCGACGGAAAGCGTAGCCATCCCCTTCCAAAATCCCTTAAATTCATCGATTTCGGCAATAAGCCTTACTATACGTGGTGTCATGCGTCCTCTTCCTATACTGGAAATTTCATAAAATATCCAATTGCATATCCATTTATACCCGTTTAGCCGCAATGTCAAGCTGATTGGATATAATTGGATAAATAAACGGGTAAACTCTTGCCTGCCCTAAGATAGTCTCTCGAATATCGCGCAACAATGCGCAATATAATTTTTGCACTGTTTGCGCATTATTGCGCGATGTCTGGTGTTGGGAACTAAACAAAATGACTTTTGAAATTATGCCGGCGCTTGAAAGTGGTGCATATTTTTCAATATAGATGTGCTGTTTGATTTCATTTTCGTGCTGGACAAACCACCAGATCAGTCTTACCTTACCTATCTTTTAAAAAAATGTCGCTTGTGCGCAAACGAGCGCAGAGACGGTTTGTGATAAATCAAGAAAAGGAAAATCAATGAAGATCGGATTGTTAGGACTGCCCAATTCCGGCAAGACAACTATTTTCAACGCCCTGACACGTTCGGAAGCCGAGGTTGGCGCTTATGCCAACAGCAAAGCCGAACCGAACGTTGCCGTTATTGAAGTGAGCGATGAACGCATAACCCGCCTCACACAACTTTACCACCCCAAAAAAACAACCTATGCCACCATCGAGATCGTCGATTTTGCAGGCCTGACTAAAGGTTCGGCCCGCAAAGACGATTTTTTCAGTGCCCAGATGAATATCGTCCGCAACTTGGATGCTATTGCCCTTGTTGCTCGTAATTTTAGCGATGATTTAATGGGCAGTCCGGCACCGCTGGCGGATATCGATACCATCGATATCGAGTTTATTCTGTCTGATATGATCATCACCGAAAGGAGGCTCGAACGCATCGCCTGGAGCGCCAGACGCGGTAAAAAGACCAACTCCATGCAACTGGAAGAGAAGATTCTCCTAAAGATACTCGAGGAACTATACCGCGGGCGGCATGTCCGGGATTTGACCTTGAACCACAACGAACAAAAGCTGATCAGCGGATTTCAGTTTTTAACCCATAAGCCGTTTTTTGTCATTCTTAACTCCGGAGAAGAAAACTTCGGCCGCAACCAGGATCTGTTGGCCAAAACAGAAGCAAAATATAAGATTATCGAATTTGCTGGCAACTTTGAAATGGAACTGGCCGCGATAAGCGACAGTGAAGAAGCAGGACTGTTCATGACAGAGATGGGCATCGCCGAATCCGCCCGTGACCGCATGAACCGCTTTGCCTATGATATTCTGGGTCATATCAGCTTTATTACTGTGGGAACCGATGAGGTCCGGGCCTGGACCTTGCACAACGGCGACACGGCTCTGGACGCCGCAGCAACGATCCATTCCGATCTTTGTCGGGGATTCATCCGCGCCGAGTGCTTCTCTTACGACAACCTGATGGCCTGCGGTTCGGAAAAAGGTATCCGCGACAACGGCCACTTCCGCCTGGAAGGTAAGGATTACAAGGTAAAAGACGGGGATATATTAAATATACGCTTCAGCATATAGACGCCCTATTAAAATACGATCTTTAACAGACATTGAGTGCACGGTAATCCCTCGATGATTAACCCCACAAGTGCTGCGGCGCTATGCATTGTCAAAGCTTATAAGTGTACATCATCAAATTCTCCAGCTTTCTTTTTTAATTCTGATGAAAAGCTATCTTCAAATATCAATTATTAGGTGCTGTGATACCGATAATATGCTGCACAGGTTCCTTCGCTTGATACCATGCAGGGTCCTATCGGCTCCATGGGAGTACAGGCTTTTTTATAGAGCGGGCACTCCGGAGGGGTCTTCAGGCCCGTAAGAATCTCTCCGCAGGCACATCCTTTGGGATCTTTGGTCTCAAAAAGAGGAAGATTGAATTTTACTTGCGCGTCAAACGCTGCAAATTCTTTTCTGATTTTTAGCCCGCTCTGGGGGATAGTCCCAATACCACGCCAGTTCACATCTGCGGTTTCAAATACATCCTGCAAGATGTTTTGGGCCTTTAGGTTTCCATCAAATGTGACCGCCCGCTGGTAGGCGTTGGCCAGTTGCGGCTTGCCGGCTTCGATTTGTTCAACCAGCATAAGGATCGCCTGCAGGATGTCGACCGGCTCGAACCCCGCCACAACACACGGGACTTGAAATTGTTCAAAAAAGGGCTGATAGGCCTTTGTGCCGATAATTACGGAAACATGGCCGGGAAGCATGAAACCGTCGATGTTGATACGCTTGGCTTGCCCTAATGCTGTCAGGGCCGGTGGGACCAATTTGTGAGCGCAAAAAACAGAGTAGTTGTTCAGGTGCATCTGTTTCGCAGTCATAATTGATGCTGCAATGGTCGGTGCGGTGGTCTCAAACCCTACGCCCAAAAAAACGATACTTTTATCAGGATTCTTTTGGGCGATATCCAAGGCGTCGAAGGTCGAATATACAATGCGGATATCTTGCCCTCCGGCTCGCTCCAATTGCAGGGAAGAATCGGTTCCCGGGACCCTCATCAGATCGCCGAAGCTTGTCACGATGACATCATCCAATCTGGACAAGGCAATAAAAGCGTCGATTTCATTCTGGGCGGTAACGCATACGGGACATCCCGGTCCGGAAAGAAGTGCAATCGTTTTCGGCAAAAGTTCCCGAATGCCGCTTTTGAAAATTGACATGGTGTGCGTGCCGCAGACCTCCATCAAACGCAGCGGCTGTTTACTGACCGCTGTTATCTGTTCAACAATTTTCCGGGTGATTGCGGGGTCCCGGTATTCTTCTGAATATTTTATCGCCATAGCTATCACCCTTAGAAGGTAGCTTGATATTTTATTTGATAATCAGAACAATTCGTCACTGCTCATGTATTTTGCCACAAAGACACAAAGGCACTAAGATTTTATAATTATTATATTTCCCTTCCGCCCTGTCAGCAGGAAGATAAGAGAGTCAAGTTAAAACCTATTATCTCTTGGTGTCTTTGTGCCTTAGTGGCTCAATAGTTACAATAATTATTTTGCTATCAATTATTTTGCCAAGACATATTATTTCTTTACACTTATTTGCCGGTAATGGCCGCTGCGACCAGGGCCTGGCCGAGGCTGATGCCCCCGTCATTGGCCGGCACCTTTGAGTGGGAAAAAACCTTAAATTTTCTCTTTTCAAGTGCATTAATCAATCCGGTTAAAAGCAGCGAGTTTTGAAACACACCGCCGCTGAGTACTACGCGGTTCAAGCCGTTCTCTTTACGAATGACCTCGCACAGGTCGGAAAACATCCGGATAAGGGTCTGATGGAATTTGCAACTGATCACTGCCGGAGCGATTCCCCGTGCCACATCTTTTGCCACTCCGCAAATAATCGGCCTGGTTAGAATTTGGTGTCCGTCTGCAGTTTTCCATTCATAGTCATAAACATCTTTTTCGTTGTCGCCTGCCAGCATCTCCAACTCCATGGCGGCCTGTCCTTCAAAAGCAACCTTGTATCGTATTCCGCAAATGGCGGCAATACCGTCGAAAAGTCGTCCCAGGCTGGAAGTAAGCGGTGAGTTAACCTTTTTATCAACCATCTCCACCATGA
>JABMQM010000565.1 GCA_013203195.1 Desulfobacteraceae bacterium
GGGTGCTCCTGCGGAGCAATTCCACGGGATATACTTCGCTGTCACTGGCGTGAATTGCACAAGGCAGGTTGGGCAGGCTGGGCAAGCAGGATTAACCCCCGTGAAATGGTCCTATGGAATTTCACGGGGCCCCGATAGCGGGATTTACGCTTTGCTCCAACAGGCACGATATTCAGGATTTCTTTTACCAATTAAATCTAAAGTTTAAGACAGAACTTACAGGCGGGGCTTGACATTTGCTCGGTTTATTGAGTATTTTTACTCATAATATTGAGCAAAATGTATTAAGAAGGGAAGGCAATTGTATAAACATTTGATTTATAATGAAATAAAAAAAAGAATGGACGAGCCAAGACGTTTCATTCAGATCCTCTCCGGACCCCGACAGACCGGTAAAACAACGCTTGCCCGACAGGTGCTGAAATCACTGGATTGGCCCGGACATTATGCTACAGCAGACGAACCTGCGTTGAAAGGTCCGGACTGGATCGAGCAGCAATGGGAAGTTGTTCGTACCCGGTTAAAAAGCGATGCTAAAATCCAACAGGGCCTTTTGATTTTAGATGAGATTCAGAAATTGCCGGGATGGTCGGAAACCGTCAAGCGTTTGTGGGATGAAGACACTTTTTCTAAGCTGCCACTTCATGTTTTTATTCTGGGCTCTTCGCCGTTGCTGGTTCAAAAAGGGTTGACCGAAAGTCTTGCCGGACGATTCGAAATGAACCGGATTACCCATTGGTCCTATGCCGAAATGCAGACGGCCTTTGGTTTTGGTGTTAACGAGTATATCTATTATGGCGGCTATCCGGGAAGTGCAGCATTGATTGATGATCGAACGCGTTGGGCCGGCTACATCATAGACTCATTGATCGAAACGACAATCTCGAGAGACATTTTGCTGATGACCCGGGTCGATAAGCCGGCCTTGTTGAGAAGACTTTTTGAACTCGGATGCTCGTATTCGGGTCAAATCCTTTCTTATCAGAAAATGATCGGCCAGTTGCAGGATGTTGGCAACACCACCACCCTCGCGCATTACCTGAATTTGTTGCAAGGGGCCGGACTGCTGGCCGGTTTGCCCAAGTATGCCGGCCAAAAGGTTCGGCAGCGTGCATCGAGCCCTAAATTTCTGGTTTTAAATACCAGCCTGATGACCGCTACGACCTATGGGTCTTTTGAAGACACCCGGAATAATCCGGAACTATGGGAGCGACTGGTGGAAACGGCGGTTGGGGCATCGCTTTTCAATTCTGTCATCGCAAAGAACATTGATCTGTTTTACTGGGCCGGTCGTAATCGCGAGCTTGATTTTGTTCTGGCCCGGGGAAACGAGTTGATCGCCATCGAGGTTAAAACCACGGCACATAAAACCAGACTACCAGGGATTGCCGCATTCTCGAAACAGTTTCCTGCTGCAAAAAAACTTCTCGTCGGCAACCAGGGTATCCCGGTAGAAGAGTTTTTGCTCACGCCTGTGGAGGCGTTGTTTTAAAAAAGTTTTAAGCATTTTATATTTCAACTGACACCAGCAGAGTATAAATCTCTAAGATTCCAATTTGGAATCTTTAAGAAAGGCCGAAAGTTTTGGAGGTGCCAATTTGGCACCTCAAGGCTATAAAATGTTTGCTGTTGAAGCGAATAGCGGGCATAATCGCTTCAAATTGCGATATCAAAGCGGAAAAACAGGAACTGGTCACAAATTGTGACCGGTTAAACAGACTGCGACATTCTTCAGCTCATTTAATATAATTACAATCACATATCTTGGCCCAACACTGGAATTGGATTTTCGATAAGAGGTATCTTACTGTGAAAACACTCCAACAATTTGCGGCATTGCTGGAATCAATACCGGCCAGTACTACCTGGTATCTTACAGATCTGGCAGAAGCACGAGGGAAACAACAACTTTATCTTCAGCAGGTTCCGCAACGGCTAAATGCATTGCGGGAGCATGCCATAATTGAAAGTGCCGTTTCATCGAATCGTATTGAAGGTGTTCAGATAGACCCGGGCAGAGTACGTGCAGTTGTATTAGGAAAGACCCATCTTCATGATCGGGATGAAGAAGAGATCCGTGGATATCGCCAGGCCCTAAAAGTAATCCACGAACGGGGAGCCAAGCTTTCAGTTTCCGAAGAAACGATTTGCGAATTTCATCGTGCTGCACGCGCACAAATTTGGGATGCAGGACAATATAAACAGAAAGACAGTGACATAATCGAAAGATATCCCAACGGTCGTGTTCGGGTACGATTCCAGACTGTTAAAGCATCTGAAACGGCGGCTTGCATGCAAGAACTGGTGCGTCTGTGGCACAGCAGTATTGAAGAACGACGCGTACACCCCCTTATAGCCCTGGCCGGTTTTAATCTCGATTTTTTATGCATCCACCCGTTTCGGGATGGCAACGGACGAGTTTCCCGATTACTACTGCTGTTGCAATTGTACCATCTGGGGTTTGAAGTGGGACGCTATATCAGTCTTGAACGACTTATTGAACAAAACAAGGACCGTTACTATGAAACTCTGGCGCAAAGTTCCGATGGGTGGCACGAAGGGCGCCATGATCCGTGGATTTATATCAATTACCTGTTTTTTATATTAAGAACAGCTTATCGTGAGTTCGAAGAGCGGCTGGGTCGGCAAAAAAGCCCCCGGGGAGCTAAAACCGAGATAATCCACGAAGCCGTTGCTCAGATAGAAAACGCGTTTTCCCTGACAGATCTTGAGCGCGCCTGTCCGGGAGTCAGCCGTGATATGATCCGACGAGTGCTTCGTCAACTTAAAAAGGACGGCGAAGTTGAGTGCTTGGGACGGGGTCCAGGTGCGTTGTGGCGTAAAAAAAAGAGGTAATAACCCCCAAATAAGGGTAACAATAAGGGTAATGTTGTGATGTATCGCGCAGCGAAGACAGTATGAGTTTCCCGACAGGATTAACAAGATGAACTGGATCTTTTAATTTTCTCCGCCGCATGGCGTATGGAAC